>NZ_JBRREK010000018.1:0-82211 GCF_056760235.1 Stenotrophomonas sp. STEN018 | reverse complement strand
CCCCCGCCCGCCCCCCCCCCCCCCCCCCCGACTCCTCATCATGGTGGTCCGGCCCCCGCCCCCCCCCCCGCCCCCCCCCCCCCCCCCACTACGCTCCCTCCCTTTCGCGGAGCGAAGGGGAGGGGTAGCTCTTCGCTGGCTGATCCAGTTGTAGCCTCGCGGCTCACGCCGCTCCCACAAAAAACCGGAGTTGGTTACGCTGCCGGTAGAGCCCCCTGCCGAGCATGGCTCGGCACTACCTCGCGTTATGCTGGTCGCGGTTTTTCTTTGGAGAACGCCATGGCCAATAAAGGCTGGTTCTACGTGGCCCTGACCTGTCTGTTCGAGCTGGTCTGGGTGTATGGCTTCAATGTGGCAGCCACGTGGTGGCATTGGATACCAATCATCGCGGTGATCGTGGTGGACTTCCATTGGTTGGCCAAGGCTTGCGAGTCATTGCCGACCGGCACGGTGTACGCGGTGTTTGCTGCCGTTGGCACGGTGGGCACGGCACTGATGGATATCTTCCTGTTCGACGGCAGCTTCAGCCTGGCCAAGGGCGCGTTCATGGCGGTGCTGGTGGCAGGCGTGATCGCGTTGAAGCTGGCCGATGGCAAGGCGGCCGCCGAGCCTGACGCAAACGGGCAGGGAGGCTGATATGGGCTGGTTTCTGGTGATTGCCGCGGCCTTGATGGAGACGGTGGGCGTGATTGGCCTGAAGCGTTACAGCGGGCACAAGAGTCTGTTGAACGCGACCTTGTTCTTCGGCGGGTTTGGCGCCTCGTTCGTGCTGCTGTACCAGTCGTTCCGTTACATCCAGCTGAGCATTGCCTATGCCGTGTGGATTGGCCTGGGAACGGCAGCTGCGGTGCTGGTGAACATGCTGTTCTTTGGTGAGTCGCGGAGCACTGCGCGGCTGCTGAGTCTTGCGGTAATCGTTGTAGGGGTTGTGGGGTTGAAGGCGGTTTCTTGAATGCAGAAGGCCCCGGGAGTGCCGGGGCCTTGAGGTTTGCTTGTCAGTTTCTGCAGCACTGCCGTTGCTGAAATTGTCTGGCTTCGGCTTGCCCTCACCCCAACCCCTCTCCCGCACGCGGGAGAGGGGCTTCAAGCAAGCTTCAAGCGGCTCAGCGCTGCGCGCGGCGGCGTAGCGGGGTTACGTTGCTGCTGGCTTTCTTGGCCTTTTTTGCCGCTGGTTGCGCAGCTTGGGCGCTGAAGAAGTCGCGCATCTTCGGGTACACCACTTCGCGCCAGCGGCGGCCGCTGAAGATGCCGTAGTGGCCGGCACCTTCGACGATGAAGTGGTCGCGGCGTGATGCCGGGATGCCGGTGCACAGGGCCTGCGCAGCTTCGGTCTGGCCGAGGCCGGCGATATCGTCCAGCTCGCCTTCGATGCTCAGCAGGGCGGTGTCGCGGATCGCCGACGGGTCGACGTGTTCGCCACGCACATACCATTCACCACGCGGCAGCAGGAACTCCTGAAACACCACGCGGATGGTGTCCAGGTAGAACTGCGCCGGCATGTCGAGGACGGCGTTGTATTCGTCGTAGAAACGGCGATGCGCATTGGCATCATCCAGATCGCCCTTGACCAGGTCGGTGTAGAAATCCCAGTGCGACATCAGGTGGCGGCTGGGGTTCATCGACATGAAACCGGCGTGCTGCAGGAAGCCCGGATAGACGCGACGGCCCTGGCCCGGATACGGCGCCGGAATGGTGTGGATGACGTTGTTCTCGAACCACGACATCGGGTTGCGGGTAGCCAGATTGTTGACCGCGGTTGGGCTGCAGCGCGCATCGATCGGGCCGCCCATCATCACCAGCGAGCGCGGCGTGGTTTCGCCACGGCTGGCCATCAGCGATACCGCGGCCAGCACCGGCACGGTCGGCTGGCAGACGCTGACCACATGTACGTTGTCGGCACCGAGGTGACGGATGAACTCCTGCACGTATTCGATGTAGTCGTCCAGGCCGAATTCGCCCTGTTCCACCGGCACCATGCGCGCGTCGACCCAGTCGGTGACGTAGACGCGGTGGTCGCGCAGCAGGGTGCGAACGGTATCGCGCAGCAGGGTGGCGTGGTGGCCGGACAGCGGCGCTACCACCAGCACGATGGGCTGGGCGAGCAGCGCTTCGACCTTGGAGGTTTCATTGCTGTGGCGCTTGAAGCGCAGCAGCTTGCAGAATGGCTTCTCGACCTCGGTGAGCTGGGCGATCGGCACGATCTCGCCATCAAGCTCCAGCTCGTGGATGCCCCATTCGGGCTTCTCATAATCCTTGCCGAGGCGGTGGAACAGCTCGTTCATCGCCGCGAAGCGATCAGCGCCCGGCATCGACGACCACCAGTGGCCCGAATTATTGAAGAACGCCGCATTTGCCTGTGCCTGGTGAACCCAGGGCGCAAGCAGGTTGCGGGTCAATTCATGCAGTTGATAAAGCATGACTTCCCAATATGTACAGTCATATGATGCTGTGCAGCATAGCGCACTATCGCAGAGCGCGAGTTAAGCCGGTATCGGCCTTTAGTCGGCCCTTTCCAGTGCGGCGATATCTTCACTGAATGCGGGCCCCAGCCAGCAATGCGAGCCCACGCCGCGGAAACCCACTTCGCGTAGCTGGCGCTTGTACCAGCGGGCAGGGCGCTGCTGGAAGCCGTCATGGTCGCCATGGAACTCGTCCTCGGCGGTGAACAGTTCCAGGAAGGCGACCCCGGCACACAGTTCGGCCAGACCCGGCAGGCCCTTGCGCAGCTCGCGGCTGGGCACGTAGTGCATGACGTCCGAGCAGACCAGCAGGTCGACCGGCGCGCAGGGGCGCAGCCACTGGAAATCGCCGAAGCCGGCCAAGTGCAGGTTGCGTGTGCGGCCGTAGCGGCGCACCGCGTACTCGCTGCTGTCAAAACCCATGTACTGCAGCTTGGGCCGCAGCTTGAGCAGCGGCGCACGCCAGGCGCCTTCGCCGGCACCGATGTCGAGCACGCTGCGGATCGGGCGTTCCAGGTAATACTCGGCCGCAGCCACGGCCAGCTGCACCTTGCGCGCCAGACGGGCGGGGCCGCCGATATCGTCGCGGCGGTACCAGCGTTGGAAGTAGTCGGCGTCGTACTGCTTGTCCTGCATGTGCGTGTCTTGTGCGAATGGGCGAAAATGGGGCACATCCTACGCCGCCGATGGAGCCAGCGCATGCAGTCGTATTTTTGGGTAAAGACCTTCCACCTTGTGTTCGTAGTGGCGTGGATGGCGGCGGTGTTCTATCTGCCGCGGATCCTGGTCAATATTGCCGAGGCTGCGGGGCAGCCGCCGGTGGTGGAACGACTGCAGTTGATGGGCAAGCGCCTGTACCGGTTTGGCCACGTGATGTTTGGCATTGCCTTCATCCTGGGGCTGGTGCTGTGGCTGGGCTACAGGGTGTTGCCGGAGTTTCCGACCATGGTGGCGCCGGGCGCGTCCGGTTGGCTGCATGCCAAGTTGGGATTGGTGGTCTTGTTGATGGTGTATTTCACCTTCACCGGGCGTTGGTTGAAGGGCACGATCAAGGGCAAGGCCTTGCCGTCGTCGGGCGCGCTGCGCTGGTTCAACGAGCTGCCGCTGGTGCTGTTCATTGCGATTGTGTATCTGGTGTTGGCGAAGCCGTTCTGAGATTTCTTGGGGGGCTGCGAAGATCAAAGGCACCCCTCCCAACCCTCCCCTTGGCTGCGCCAAAGGGAGGGCTTGAGCCTTGCCCCCGCCCTTGCGCGTAGCGCAGGGGAGGGCTGGGGAGGGGGAGGCTTCAACGCTACTGCCCCCGCAATGCCTGCCTGAACTGCGGATAGGCAAACACATCGTTGTGATCGGCATCAGCGATGGTCACCGCCTGCGCCACGCCTGGCCGGAATTCGCGCAGTAGTCGCAACGAACTCGCATTTGGAATCACCTGATCCCTGCCAGCGATGATCAGCGTGGTGGGAGCGGTGATCCGTGCCGCGTGACGCCATGAATCGTAGTGATCGCGTAGCAGCAGGCGCACCGGGAAGGCCGGGAACATGCGTGCAGCCAGGCCGCCAATGCTGTCGTATGGCGTGATCAAGACCAGACGTTGAACTGGCCGCGCAGCAGCGACCTGCACGGCGACGCCGGAGCCGAGGCTGCGGCCAATCACGATGATGTCCTGTGCCTGGCCGCTGCTGGTGTCGTCATACAGTGCCAGCGCATCGCCAATAAGCGTGGCTTCGGTCGGTGAACCGCTGCTGCCGCCATAACCACGGTAGTGCATGGCGTGGATGGCGGCCGCGGGAAAGGCCTGCTGCAGCATCGGCAGCGCCTGCGAGACGTCTTCGGCATTGCCGCCGAAATACAGTACGAGCAGCGTGCTGTGCTGCTTGTTGCTTGAGACGATGATGTCGGCATCACCGCGAGGCAGCGTCCAGTGTGGTACATCGGCGCTGCGTGGGGCCGGGTGGTAGAGCATGCCGCGGGCATTGAAAGCGAGCAGGGCGCAGGCGATCAGGTACATGCTGGCGAGCAGGCTGATGGCGATCAGCAGGATTTTCAGGCTGGTGATCATGCTGCTTGGCCTCGCCGGGGATGGGGAGAAGGCAGGTGATGCGGCCCAGTGGGTTATCGCGTCGCCACAATCCGGGCCTTGCGCGCTGGCTGGGGAGGGGTTTGCGGGAGCGGGGTCAGCCGCGAAGCCAGTACAGCATCAGATGATAAAGGTGCCAAGGGTTTGAGTATTGTGAGCTTCGCGGCTGACGCCGCTCCCACAAACAAACAGGCGGACTCAGCCTGCCGGCGTCAGCTGCCGCAGTTCCTTGCGTGCGGCATCTATCCACGCGCGCTGCGCCTGCTGGTAATAGCGCGGCGAGGTCTCGGCGCGGTCGAGGATGTTCTGCAGTTGCTTGGCAGCGTCGCCGTCTCGCCCGGCCCGCTTGAGCAGCAAGGCATAGCGCAGCCGCGCTTCCTCGCCCGGGTAGCCGCCGATCATGGCTTCGTACTCGTGCAGGGCGGCAGGGATGTCAGCGCTGTCTTCCACCGTGCGGGCATACAGCAGGTGGCCGTCATGCG
Organism: Stenotrophomonas sp. STEN018; assembly: GCF_056760235.1. Classification (NCBI taxonomy): domain Bacteria; kingdom Pseudomonadati; phylum Pseudomonadota; class Gammaproteobacteria; order Lysobacterales; family Lysobacteraceae; genus Stenotrophomonas; species Stenotrophomonas sp. STEN018. Next base: position 77,193 of record NZ_JBRREK010000018.1, on the reverse strand, counting down.
AGCGGTAGTGGGGATTGGCGGCGATCAGCGCTTCCAGTGTCTTGCGCGCCTGTGCCGGCTGCTGCAGGCCGTACTGGGCCTTGGCCAGGCCCAGCATCAGGTCCGGGTCTTCGCTGTGCAGTCCGCGCAGCGCACCTTCGTACAATGCCGCTGCCTCGGCGTATTCGCCGCGGTCCAGGTGTTCCTGGGCCAGGCGCCTGCGGTTGTCGGCGGTGTCGGATACGCGCAGGTGTTGGTCGGCCTGGCGCTTGCTGCGCTGCGGGTCGATCTGGTCGCGGACCTTGCGCAGGCCGCGACGCGCGCTCGGGCTGTTGCGCAGGTCTGGCAGTACTTCGGCGATCACGTAGATCAGCACTGCCAGGTAGGAGAAGAACAGCAGGATGAAGATCCAATACAGCGGTCGCCCGGTGCGCACCACGTGCACGCAGCAGGCGACCTGCAGGATCAGCGAAAGCAGAATGATCGGACTCATCCGTGTGTCCCTGTGGCGGAAGCGGCTTAGGCCGCTTCGTAGGCACCGTAGCTGCGCAGGCGCTTGTAGCGGCGTGCGAGTAGTTCGTCGACCGGCAGCTTCTCCAGCGCGTCCAGCTCATTGAGCAGTACGGCCTTCAGGCGCTTGCCCATCTGCGTGGGGTTGCGGTGTGCGCCGCCAATCGGCTCGCGGATCATCTTGTCGATCAGGCCCAGGCTCTTCAGGCGCGGGGCGGTCATGCCGAGCTGCTCAGCCGCGTCCTTGGCTTTGCCGGCGTCCTTCCACAGGATGGAGGCGCAGCCTTCCGGGCTGATGGTCGAGTAGACGCTGTATTCCAGCATCAGGGTGCGGTCGCCCACGCCCAGTGCCAGCGCGCCGCCGGAGCCGCCTTCGCCGATCACGGTGCAGATCACCGGCACCTTCAGCTCAGCCATTTCCATCAGGTTGCGGGCGATGGCTTCGGACTGGCCGCGCTCTTCAGCATCGATGCCCGGCCAGGCACCAGCGGTGTCGATCAGGGTCAGCACCGGCAGGCCGAAACGCTCGGCCATCTTCATCAAGCGCAGCGCCTTGCGGTAACCCTCGGGCTTGGGCATGCCGAAGTTGCGGCGTACCTTTTCCTTGGTGTCGCGGCCCTTCTGGTGGCCGATCAGCATCACCGAGCGGCCGCCGATGCGGGCCAGGCCGCCAACGATGGCCTTGTCATCGGAGAAGGCACGGTCGCCGGCCAGTTCCTGGAACTCATCGCAGAAGATGCGGATGTAGTCGAGCGGGTAAGGACGCGACGGGTGGCGGGCCACCTGCAGCACCTGCCACGAGGACAGGTTGCGGAAGATCTGGGCAGTACGCAGGCGCAGCTTGTCTTCCAGCGCCTTGACCTCAGCATCGACATTGACCGCCGGCCCGGCGCTGGCATTGCGCAGGTCCTTGATCTTGGATTCCAGATCGGCGATGGGTTGCTCGAAATCGAGGTAGTTCGGATTCATCGGAAACCGTCAGCAATGAAAGGGGGGAAGTGTAGCCGAACGCGCCGTATCAACCCGTACGCGTCCGTCCGGACAATTAATTGGCCCAGGGCGGGCTGTACTTGACCTTGACCCGGCGCACGGCTGGGTCTTCGCGCAGGGCGTCGAGCAGCTTGGGGGTGACCCGCACCGAGCCGCTGCTGCCCAGGTCGAGCATGCCGGCAATGCTGCCGGGCTTGCCGTTGAGCAGCAGGTCCAGTCGCAGCGGGGTACGGCCGGGGCGGTGGGCGGCGAGCAGGGCGTCGATCCGTTGCCAGATCGGGCCGCCGCGGCCATCCACGCGCATCGACAGGCGCAGCGCGTGGTCGGCGCAGAGCTGCTCGTAGTCCCAGCACTGGCGCATGCGCAGGGCATAGCCGCCGTTGAACTCGTCCTCGCGCAGGCCGCCCTTGACCACCAGGATGCGGTCTTTGGTCATGAGATGACCGAATTCGGCCAGGCCATCGGAGAACGCGCTGCATTCGACCCGGCCCTTGCCGTCTTCCAGGGTCACGAAGACCTGGCTGTCACCCTTGCGACGCACACCAATGACCATGCCGGCCAGGATCACCGGGGACTCCTGACGCCAGGCACGCTTCTCGCCGTCCTTGGAGGGGAAGGCCGGTGCGATCAGCTTGTCGAGGCCGCCGAGGTCGGTGCCGACCAGTTCCTTGACGTCATCGGCGTAAGGGTCGAACGGGTGGCCGCTGAGGAAGAAGCCCAGCGTCTCGCGTTCGCCGTTGAGCAGCTGCGCCAGTGGCCATTCCTTGCTCTCGGGCAGGTCGAGCTGGCTGGCGGTGCTGACCGGGTCCGGTGCACCAAACAGCGAGTTCTGCCCGGAGGCCTTCTCACGCGCCATCTGCTCGGTGGCCTTGATCACCTCCGGCAGCTGCAATGCCAACGTCGCACGGTTCTTGCCGATGCCGTCGAAGGCACCGCAGTTGATCATCGCTTCCAGCGTGCGGCGATTGAGCTTGCCCGATTCCACGCGTGCGCAGAAATCAAGCAGCGAGGCGTATTCGCCACCGCGCTCGCGTTGTTCGACTACCGCTTCGCAAGCGCCTTGGCCGACGCCCTTGATCGCACCGAGTCCGTAACGGATGGTGTCGGCGTTGGCCGCCTCGAACATATAGGCCGAGTCGTTGACACGTGGTGGCAGCACGGTCAGGCCAAGGTTCTTCACCTCGGCCAGGAAGCCGACTACCTTGTCGGTGTTGTCCATGTCCGAGGACAGCGTCGCGGCCATGAATTCGGCCGGGTAGTGACGCTTGAGCCAGGCGGTCTGGTAGCTGACCAATGCATAGGCGGCAGCATGCGATTTATTGAAGCCGTAGCCGGCGAACTTCTCCATCAAGTCGAAGATTTCGTCGGCCTTGGGGCCATCGACGCCGCCGGTGGCCGCACCTTCGCGGAAGATCTCGCGGTGCTTGGCCATTTCCGCCGGCACCTTCTTACCCATCGCACGGCGCAACAGATCGGCGCCGCCCAGCGAGTAATTGCCGACGATCTGCGCCATCTGCATCACCTGCTCCTGGTACACCATGATGCCGTAGGTGTCTTTCAGGATGGCTTCGGTACGCGGATCAGGATAGATGATTTCTTCCTGGCCGTGCTTACGCGCGTTGAAGGAAGGAATCAGGTCCATCGGGCCGGGGCGGTACAGCGACACCAGCGCGATCAGGTCTTCGAACCGGTCAGGGCGCGCGTCCTTCAGCAGGCGGCGCATGCCCGAGGATTCAAACTGGAACACCGCGCCGGTATTGCCGTTGGCGAAGATGTCCTTGTAGGTCGGGGCGTCATCAAGCGGGATGTAAGCGATGTCGATCGGCGGAATGCCGGCACGCTCGTGGCGCTTGTTGATCGCCTTCACCGCCCAATCAATGATGGTCAGCGTGCGCAGGCCGAGGAAGTCGAACTTCACCAGGCCGACTTCTTCGACGTCGTTTTTGTCGAACTGGGTGACCGGGTTCTTGCCGATGCCGCCATCGTCATGTTCGGCGTACAGCGGGCAGAATTCGCTCAGCGGCTCCGGCCCGATCACCACGCCGCCGGCATGCTTGCCGGCGTTGCGGGTCAGGTCTTCCAGCTGCAAGGCCAGGTCGATCAGGTCGCGGACGTCGTCTTCGGACTCGTAGCGCTGGATCAGCTCGGCCGAGGCCATTTCTGAACTTGTGCCTTCCTTGCCCTTGCCCAGCGCATCCTTCAGGTGGATGCCGAGGATGTTGGGGATCAGCTTGGAAACGCCGTCGACCAGGCCGTACGGGAAACCAAGCACGCGGCCGGTATCACGCACCACCGCCTTGGCCGCCATGGTGCCGTAGGTGATGATCTGGCTGACGCGCTCGCGGCCGTACTTGCGCGCGACGTAGTCGATCACCTCATCGCGTCGATCCATGCAGAAGTCGATGTCGAAGTCGGGCATCGACACGCGTTCCGGGTTGAGGAAGCGCTCGAACAGCAGGTTGTAGGGCAGCGGATCCAGATCGGTGATCTTCAGCGCCCAGGCCACCAGCGAGCCGGCACCCGAACCACGGCCCGGGCCAATCGGAATGCCCTGGTTCTTACCCCACTGGATGAAGTCGGCCACGATCAGGAAGTAGCCGGGGAAGCCCATCTTGATGATGGTGTTGAGCTCGAACTCCAGCCGCGCGTCGTAGTCCTCGCGGGTCATGCCGGCAGCAATTGGATGCACCTGCAGGCGTTCTTCCAGGCCGTCGCGGGAGATCTTCTGGATCCAGCTGTCCAGGGTCTGGTCGTCCGGCACCGGGTAGTTGGGCAGGAAGTAAGTGCCCAACCGCATCTCGACGTTGCAGCGTTCGGCCAGCGCCAAGGTGTTGTCGATTGCGTCGGGGATGTCGGCGAACAGCTCGCACATCTGTTCCGGCGTTTTCAGGTACTGCTCGGCGCTGTACTCACGCGGACGCTTGGGATCGTCCAGCACGCGGCCGGTGGAAATACAGACGCGCGCTTCATGCGCATAGAAATCATCCGGCGACAGGAAGCGCACATCGTTGGTCGCCACCACCGGCAGGCCGCGTTGACCGGCGGCCTGCAGTGCGAACTGATTGAACGCTTCCTCGCCATCGCGACCGGTGCGGGTCAGCTCCAGATGCAGGCCGTCGCCGAATACGCGCTGCCAGTCGGCGAGCTGCTGCTCAGCCAGATCGTGGCGGCCGTCATTGGCCAGGCGCCCGGCCAGGCTGTGGCGGCCGGCCAGCGCAAACAGGTTCTTGCAGCCGTCCTTCAGCCACTGCGGGTGCACGGCGACGCCACCTTCGTTGCGATGGCCTTCCATCCACGCACGGGTGAGCAGTCGCGACAGGCTCAGGTAGCCCTCGCGGTCGCGGCACAACAAGGTCATGCGCCAGGGGTCCTGGCCGTCCTCGGTGATCAGCAGGTCGGCGCCGGCGATGGGCTTGATGCCCACGCCTTCGGCAGCCTTGTAGAACTTCACCAGCGCGAACATGTTGTTCAGGTCGGTGACGGCCAGTGCCGGCGCTTTCATTTCGACCGAACGGCTCAGCAGGTTGGGCTGCTTGGCCTTCTTGGGGTCGGCCTGGTCGGGCTTGGCGGGTACGCGGATGGTGGAGTCCACCATCGAGAATTCGGTGTGGACGTGGAGATGGACGAAGCGGGAAGAAGTAGACATGCGGAGCCAGAAGTATGCCGGTGCAGGGTAGCGACGGGGGCGGGGTGGGGCAAGGCTTGACATGCCTGCTACCTGCGCCGGCCCGGGCCAGTGGCCCGCATGTGCACACTATCAGGACGGACGCAGGCCTGACTGCAATGGACGTCAGGCCCGGTCCGCCGGGCTCCGGCATGATCCTGGTGGTTCTGCCTGGAGCCCTGTCGGTGTCGCTGTCAGTGGATGCGGAAGTAGCTGAGCGGTTCAGGTGCGTAGCTGCTTTCACGCACCCGGCGCTGGTGCTCGTGCAGGCGGGCTTCGATCTCACGCAGCTCCAGCCAGCTGCGACGGTTGAAGGCGATGTCGTGGTAGCCACGGCCCTGGCGTTCGGCCTCCAGCTGGCGCAGGCGCTGGTAGTCGAGGAAGTTGGCCACTTCCCCGGCCAGTTTCGGCCAGGCGGTATCGATCACGATGGCTTGATCCAGCTGGCCGACGCCGGGAACCGTGTCAGGGATCAGCTGGTGGCTGGCGTGCAGATAGGCAATGACCATATGCAGCTCGCAGCTCACCTCGGTGGCGGGCTCCCAGTCGGTCTCCTGCAGCAGCTGTTCCAGCAGATGGGCGTGGCGCATCCGTTGCTCGATACAGGGCGAAGCGCTGTCGTCTCGGGCAGCGTTGTTCAGGTTGCGGGCCGCAGTGGCCAGCTGGTCGGTCTGCAGTGGCGGCTGGATGCGACCGAGGCGGGCCAATAGACGATTGAAATGTTCCACTTCACGCGGAACCAACGCGTAGTCGTTCACATGGCTGCGGCGGTGCGGAAGGCCGCTCGGGTACTGGTCCAGAACCTGCGGCAGCGGAAGGCGGGGGTCGATGGCGTACATGGTGGTGCTCCTGCGGGTGGGGGGCGTCCGGGAGGGGAGAACGCAGCGCCAGCATCCGCTTGGGCGTAGCATTGGTCATGATGGCAGGCGGAGCCTTCAGACAGTCATTGCGCTGGTTTCTGAGGAATTCATGAGGGCTTGCCGATGGGTGCGGTCGAAGACCCAGGTGACACAGCACAACCGGTCGAACGCTACCGTTTCGACGGCATCGTGGTGGATGCGCTGGCGCATACGCTGAGCCGTGACGGTCAGTATCAATCGCTGGAGCCAAAAGCATTCGCCGTGCTGTTGATGCTGCTGCGGCATGCCGATGAATTGCTGGCGCGCGACCAGTTGCTGGATGCTGTCTGGGGCCATAGGCATGTGACGCCAGGTGTGCTGACCCGTGCCATCGCGCAGTTACGTTCGGTGCTGGATGACCACTCGCATGAGCCACGTTACATCCAGACCCAACACGGTCTGGGTTACCGCTTCATTGGCAAGTTGTTGCCGCCGGAGGCCACGGCTTCATCCGCTTCGGTCGTTGAACCGATTTCCACTTCTACGACGGCGGAGCAGGCTGTTGCAGTTGCTGAACCCGCTGAACACATCGCTGTGGATAGTGATCCGAATGCCGAGCCGTCGTCGCCGCCAGAACGGCGAATGTCGCGCTGGTGGAGGGAGGCACCGAAGTTGTCGTTACCGGCGTGGATGCGTTCACGCGGGTTCCTGATCGGTTGCGCGCTGTTGCTGCTGCTGTTGGGTGCGGGTTACTGGTGGTGGAGCCGCACGCCGGTTGTGGCCGGCGCTTCGATTGCGGTGATGCCATTCAGCAGCCTCAGCGACGATGCCGCCGATCGTTACTTTGCCGATGGTCTGGCGGTGGAGATGCACGATGCCCTCACCAATGTGCCGGGTTTGAAAGTGGCTGCACGACAACTCGCGGTTCCTGCCGGCAGCGATAGCGACGGTGACGATGTCCGCCGGATCGGGCGCCGACTGGGCGTGGCGACACTGCTGGATGCCAGTGTGCGTCGCGAGGGCGGGCGGGTGCGTATCAGTGCACGCCTGTCCGATACCAATACCGGTTTTACCTTGTGGGCGGAAACCTATGATAGGGAGATCAATGATGTATTCGCGCTGCAGGGCGAGATCGCCAACAGGGTTGTACACGCCCTGCTCGGTCATCTGCCCGGAAAGACATCCGGGGTTGCGCAGCGTTTGAGCCCAACCAGCGACGTCAACGCCTATGACGCCTATCTGCGCGGTCTGGCGTTGCTGCAGCGGCCAATCGGCGAGGCTGGCAACGAGCGGGCGATGGCGGCGTTTGCGCAGGCGCTGGCGATTGATCCGCACTTCGCGCGGGCCCAGGCCGGCATCTGCCGCGCGCAGATCGCGCGGCTGGAGGGGGTCAGTGATGCCGGCGCGTTTGAGCGCGCACGTCAGGCCTGCGCACGCGCGCAGGCAATGGATCCCGGCTTGCGCGAGGTGAGCCTGGCAATGGCGGAAATCGCCCGCGTCAGTGGCCAGAACGAGCAGGCGCTGCAGTTGTACCAGCAGGTCATCGATGATCCTGCGCTGCGTGCCGACGGTCTAGTTGGACAGGCGCGCACCTATGCCGCACTTGGCAAGGAGGAGCAGGCGCTGCAGTCGTTCCAGCAGGCCATCGCGGCGCGCCCCAGTGACGCGCAGATCTACCGCCTGCTGGGCTACCACCATTGGCTGCGCGGCGATGTGCCCAAGGCGATAGATGCGTTTGTCACCGCCACCGTGCTGCAACCGGAAGACAGCCGCCTATGGGGCAGCCTGGGTGGCTTGTATCTGGCCCAGGGCGACACTGCGCAGGCCGGGCATGCGTTCAACATGTCCTTGTCGATCGAGCCCAATGCCGGCGCGTTGACCAATCTGGGCACGATGAAATTCGATCACGGCGAGTACGCGGTCGCTGCGGAATTGTTCCAGCAGGCGACGGTGCTGGAGCCGGAGGACTATCTGCATTGGGGCAACCTGGCCGATGCACTGGCTGCTGCACCTGCAACCGCGGCGCAGGCGCAGGCGCCGTATCTGCGTGCGGCGCATCTGGCACAGCAATATGTGGATGTGCGTCGCGATGATGCCTACGCCTTGGCCTTGCTGTCCTGGTACCGGGCCAACCTGGGCGAGCGTGCACGCGCGCTGCAGGATCTGCAGGCTGCCCGCGCGCTTGGCACGCAGGCAGCCGAGGTCGCGTTGTGGTGTGCACAGACCTTGACCCTGCTCGGCGACAAGCCAGGCGCGCACAGCTGCGTTGAAAGCGCATTGAAGCAGGGCATTCCGCAGCAGCGCATTGATGCCTTGCTGTCGCTGCAGCGTTACGCGCTGGTCGGCAGCGGCGTGCGTAAAGAGTAAGTACCGTTTTTTCCGTCCGTGGCGGCGGACCTCAGCGAGGAGTGGTCGTCATGAACCATAGCGTGTGGCTCTATCTTGTCGTCTCCATCGGAACGGTTGCAGGCGTTGCTGCCTGCGCCACCCAACCACCGCTTCCGGGTGAAGTATTGCAATGCACGGAGAATCTACCGCCGCGTATCGTCAAACTGGTCTACGTCGATGTGGCGTCTGGTCCAAATGGGCCGGTAATCACTCCGGATGTGTGCACGGTGCGTAGTGGTACGCAGGTGCTCTGGCGCACCGCAGAAGATGTATTGGACCCGTTCGCATTGGCGTTTGCCGAATCTCCCGGTGCGGCCGCGTATCACCGCAGTACAGGCAGCACAGGGCAGAGGGACTTCAATTCGCAGCGCATGGGCAAACGGCAGGAAGTGTTGATCGTCGCAAAAACCGTGACCAGCGAGAACAACATCAAGTACGACGTGCGCATCGGCTCAACCCACCTCGACCCGGGGATCAAGATCATGCCGCGCTGATCGGCGCGGCGCGTGGCTCAGGATGCGTCCAGGCTCGCACGGACCGGGGCGAAGCTGCGCCGGTGCTGCGGGCAGGGACCATGTGCGCGCAGCGCGGCCATATGAAAGGGAGTTCCATAGCCCTTGTGCTGGTCGAAGCCGTACTCGGGATGCTGCTGATGCAGCTCCAGCATGAAGCGGTCGCGGCTGACCTTCGCCAGGATCGAGGCGGCCATGATGCTGCGGTCGATGGCATCGCCGCCAATCAGTGCTTCGGCCGGGCAGGGCAGGCCCTTGGGGATCTTGTTGCCATCGATGCGGGCGAACTCGGCTACATGCGCCACGCCTTCCACTGCCAGGCGCATGCCCTGCATGGTGGCCTGGAAGATGTTCAGGCTGTCGATCTCGGCGACGTCGACCATCACGATCTTGTAAGCCAACGCGCGTTCGATGATGCGGTCGTAGAGCTGATCGCGGCGTAGTGCGGTCAATGCCTTGGAGTCATCGAGGCCATTGATGCGCGGGCGTTCGGGATCGAAGACAACGGCCGCCACCGCGACCGGGCCAGCCAGCGGGCCGCGGCCGGCTTCGTCGACGCCAGCGACCAGACGCGGTGCCTGCCGCGCGAGCAGGGCGGCATCGTCAAACAAGGACAGCGAGACATCCGCTGCCTTGGGAGTACGTCGGGTGGTCACGGTTGGCCTTGCTTGAGCGGTGCCTGCAGCAGCCCGGCGACCGCATCGGCGGCGCGTGCCGAGGCATCCTGGCGCAGTTGCTGGTGCAGTTGCTGGTAGTCGTCCTGCAGCCCGCTGACGCAATCGGGATGCTCAAACCAGTTACGTACTGCGGTGGCCAGATTATCTGGCGTGCATTCGTGCTGGATCAGCTCTGGCGCCAGGTCCTTGCCGGCCAATACATTGGGCAGGGCAAAGCGATTGACCTTGATCAGGCCCAGCGCCTTGACGATGCGATAGGTGAGTTCGGCCACGCGGTAGCCGACCACCATCGGTCGTTTGACCAACATGGTTTCCAGCGTGGCGGTGCCGGAGGCCAGCATCACCACGTCGGCGGCGATCATTGCTTCACGTGCCTTGCCATCGAGCAGGTGCAGGCGTGCGCTGGGCAGCGCTGCGCTGCGGATCTGTTCGGTGATCATCGCCTTGCACTTGGCATTGGCTGCCGGCACGACGATATGCAGGCCGCGGTCTTGCTCGCACAGCTGCCAAGCGGCGGCAAAGAAGGGTGGGCCGAGCCGACTCACTTCGCCCAGACGGCTGCCAGGCAGCACCGCGAGCAGCTTTGCCTGCTCGGGAATGCCCAGTGCTTGCCGTGCTGCCGTGCGATCACTGTGTAGCGGGATTTCATCGGCCATCGGGTGGCCAACGAAGCGCGCGTCGATGCCGTGACGGGCGTAGATCGGCGGTTCCATCGGGAACAGGCATAGCACCAAGTCGGCGCTGGCACCGATCTTTTCCGCACGTTTCTCGCGCCACGCCCATACCGAGGGGCTGACGTAGTGCACGGTGCGCAGGCCGCGTTGCTTGAGCCACTTTTCCACGCCCAGATTGAAATCCGGTGCGTCGATGCCGATGAATACATCCGGCTGCCAGTCGAGCACGCGCTGGCGGAATTCCTTGCGCAGCTTCAGCAGGCGCGGCAGATGGCGCAGGATTTCAGCCAGCCCCATCAGCGCCAGCTCGCTGGCATCAAACCAGGTCTCGCAGCCGGCGTGGCGCATTGCATCGCCGCCGATGCCGGCAAATTCGGCATCGGGGTAACGTGCACGCAGGGCATTGATCAGGCCGGCGCCGAGCAGATCGCCTGACGCCTCGCCGGCAACCAGCGCGATGCGTGGCTTGCGGCCAAGCGCCAATCTGGAATCCTGGGTTACAGCGCTCATCGCTGCAGCGGACGCTCGCCGTGCTCGATGAAGTCCAGCATCTGCTTGACGTCATCGCTGCTCTGCGCTTGCTCAGCCAGCGCCAGCTTGGCTTCGGCCAATGGCACGCCGGCCACGTAGATGGTGCGGTAGGCGCGTTTGATCGCGCTGATGCGCTCTGCGTCGAAGCCGCGACGCTTCAGGCCTTCGCTGTTGATGCCGCGCGGACGGCCATGACCATCGATGCCGACCATGGTGAACGGCGGGATATCGCCGGTGACCAGTGCACCCATGCCGAGGAAGGCATGGTCGCCGATGCGGCAGAACTGGTGGGCACCAGCGAAGCCGCTGATGATCACCCAGTTGCCAACCGAGACATGCCCGGCCAGCGTGGTGTTGTTGGAGAACACGCAATGGTCAGCCACGTGGCAGTCGTGGGCGACATGCACGTAAGCCAGCATCCAGTTGTCGTTGCCAATGCTGGTCACGCCACCGCCGCCGACGGTGCCGCGGCTGAGGGTGACGAACTCGCGGAACACATTGCGGTCGCCGATCACCAGCTCGGTTCGTTCACCGGCGAACTTCTTGTCCTGCGGCTCGCCGCCGACCGCAACGTGGCCGATGAAGCGATTGTCGCGTCCGATCCGGGTCGGGCCGTGGATGCTGCAATGCGGCCCCACTTCGGTGCCGTCGCCGATCTCGACGTCGGTGCCGATCAGGGTGAATGCACCCACGCGCACGCCTTGGCCAAGTTTGGCCGAAGGATCGATGACTGCGGTCGGGTGAATCAGGGGGGCGCTATCGCTCATCGTTTGCTCCAGGCAGATTATTCGCGGGTGCCCGCGCACAGCACTTCTGCGTGTGCGACGACTTCACCATCCACCTTGGCTTCGCCGTAGTAGACCGCCATGTTGCGGATCATGCGCTTGACCTGCACATGCAGTTCCAGCACGTCACCCGGCACCACCTGCTTCATGAAGCGCACGTTGTCGACCTTGACCAGATAGAACAGCTTGGACTGCGCATCGCGGCCAAGGCTGAGCTGGGTCAGCACGCCACCGGCCTGGGCCAGCGCTTCGATGATCAGCACGCCAGGCATGATCGGCTGGCCCGGGAAGTGACCTTGGAAGTAGGGCTCGTTGATGGTGACATTCTTGTGCGCGACGATGCGCTTGGCGTCCACATCCAGTTCGACAACCTTGTCGACCAGCAGGAACGGGTAGCGGTGCGGGATCAACGTCTGGATGGTGTTGACGTCGATGGGCATCTGCAGTGGTGCGTTCATTCTTTCTCCTTGCTCACAGCCAGGATGCGCCGTGCCAGCGAATCGAGCTGCTTGAAGCGCGCGGCGTTTTTGCGCCACGTGCGGTTGTCGGTCAATGGGGTACCCGACGAGTATTCGCCCGGTTCGGTAATCGAGTTGCGTACCACCGAGCGGCCGGTGATGACGACGTGGTCGCAGATTTCCAGATGGCCAACCACACCGACCGAACCACCGAGCAGGCAGTAACGGCCGATCTTGGCGCTGCCAGCAATACCGGTGGAGCCGGCGATGGCGCTGTGCGCGCCGATCTGTACGTTGTGGGCGATCTGCACCAGGTTGTCCACGCGTACGTCTTCGTCCAGCGTGGTGTCTTCCAGCGCACCGCGGTCGATGCAGGTATTGGCGCCGATTTCGCAATCGTCGCCGATGCGCACGCCGCCCAACTGCGGCACCTTGATCCAGTGGCCGTTGTCCATTGCCAGGCCGAAGCCTTCGGCACCGAGTACGGCGCCCGGATGGATGCGCACGCGCTTGCCCAGTTTGACCCGGGCAACCAGGGTGACGCGGGCCAGCAGTTCTGTGCCAGCTTCGACCACGCAGTCGTCACCGATGATGCTGCCGACGCCGATGATGCAACTCTCGCCGATCACACTGCGCGCGCCGATGCAGACGTGCGGGCCGATATGGGCACTGGCGGCCACCGTCGCGCTGGGGTCGATGACCGCGCTGGGGTGGATGCCGGGCTCGCGTAGCGGCACGGTCTCGAACAAGGCACCGATCTTGGCGAAGGTGGTGTACGGGTCCTTGGCGACCAAAGAGGTACCCGGCGCGGCCTCGGCGTCATCGGCGCGCAGCAGCACGATCGACGCCTTGCTGTCGGCCAGCTGGGCCCGGTAGCGCGGATTGGCCAGGAAGGTCAGCTGCCCGGGGCCGGCATGCGCCAACGTGGCAACACCATGGATGGCAACCGACGGGTCGCCGTGCACCTGCAGGCCGAAACGGTCGGCAAGTTCCTGAGCGGTATAGGTAGGAGTATTCACGCAGCAAGTTTACCGTGTGCGCCGATGGCGGTCATGCGAACGGACGTTATCACCCTTGCAGGGCAAGGGCAGCGGGGTGGCCTGAAGTGGGGTCCAATGGGGCAGCATGGCTTTGATGGAAATGTCCCGTTGCGCTGAGCGCAGCCGCGTGTCCCATAAAAGCAAACCCCGGGACTGTGTTGCTTCCCGGGGCAGGTTGAGGCGGTAATTCTGGTGTGGAGCCCCCTTTGGTAAAGGGGGCGCGCCGACAGACGCGGGGAATCGGAAGACCAGAGCGCGCCCGAAGGTTATGCCTGCGGCATAACCTTCGGTACCCGGGGCTTCACCCCGGGTGAGCGGGTCAGTTCGTCAGAACTGACCACCAAAGGTGAACTGCAGGCGCTCGATCTGATCGCCATCTTCCTTCTTCAGCGGGAAGGCGTAGCTGATCGAAATCGGACCGACCGGGGCACGCCACAACAGGGCGACACCGGCTGAGGCGCGCAGCTCATTGGCCTTGAAGTTGCTGGTGCCGTTGTAGACGTTGCCGAAGTCGAAGAACGCCGAGACGCGCGCCGACGGGCTGTCGAACAGCTTCGGGAAGTAGGCCTCGATCGAGCCCACCGTCTTCACCGAGCCACCCAGCGGCTGGCCTTGGTAATAGCCACCGATGGGTTCCGAGCGTGGCCCCAGCGTGTTGTCTTCGAAGCCGCGCACCGAGTTGGTGCCGCCGGCGTAGAAATTCTCGAAGAACGGCAGGCCGCTGGCCCTGACCTGACGGTGGTTGGCGGTCGGGTTGCTGCCGCAGTCCACCACCTGGGTGGTGCCGGCGGTACCGGGGATGGCTGGTACTGCCGGAGTAGTCGGGGTAGCTGGCGTGCCCGGGGTACCCGGGGTTCCCGGGATCTCATTCCAGCAGATATCGCGGACCTTGTCCTTGCCGTAGGAGTCGCCGTAGCCCAGTTCCAGACGGGTATTGATCACCAGTGACGGGATGATCGGCCAGTACTTGGAGAACTGGTAGCTGAGCTTGTAGTACTCCACGGTCGAGCCTGGCAACGTCGCCTCCAGACCGAGGCGCTGGTAGGTACCGCGGGTCGGCATGAAGTAGTCGTTGCGGGTGTCGCGTGCCCAACCCAGCTCCGAACGCCAGGAATGGAAGGTGCGCGTGCCGACCGCATCGATGTAATCGATGATCGCCTTCGGGGTGTACCCGGGGTAGGTCGTGATCTGGTTGCTGTCGATGCCGAACATCAGCGAGAACGCATCGTTCTCGGTGATCGGAATGCCGAACACCACCTGCGCCGAGCCATTGGTGCTGTTGTACTGGGCGGTGTTGAAGTCGGAGTAATCGAGCTCGCGCCAGGACAGGTTGTAGCCCAGCGAGACGCCGTCGTCGGTGAAGTAGGGGTTGGTGTAGCTGAAGCCATAACGCTGCAGGTAGCTGCTGCGCGATGCTTCAACCGACACGCGGTTGCCGCCGCCGAGGAAGTTGTTCTGCGACAGCTGCACCGAGGTGGTCATGCCGTAGGACTGCGAATAGCCCAGGCCGAACACGAAGCTGCCGGAGGTGGTTTCCTTGACGTTGTAGACCACGTCGACTTGGTCGTTGCTGCCGGTGACCGGCTGGGTCTCGACGTCGACGGATTCGAAGTAGCCCAGGCGCTGCAGACGGATCTTGGAGCGGTCAATCGCCGCCTGCGAGTACCAGCTGTTCTCGAACTGGCGCATTTCACGGCGCAAGACCTCGTCGCTGGTACGCGCATTGCCCTTGAACACGATGCGGCGCACGGACACGCGCGGACCCGGCACCACCTGCATGTTCACGGCCACGGTGCGGTCGGCGCGGTTGCTGGTCGGGATCGGGTTGACCTTGGCGAAGGCATAGCCAACGTTGGACAGGCTGTTGGTGATGCCGTCGGCACTGAACTCCAGCAGCGCGCGCGAGAACGTATCGCCGCTCTTCTGGATGACCATCTTCTCCACGTCTGCCTGCGGCAGGATGGTGTCGCCGGTGACCTTGATGTCGGAAATCTTGTACTGCTCGCCCTCGGTCACGCCGGCGGTGACGAACATGTCGCGCTTGTCCGGGCTGATCGAGACCTGGGTGGAGTCGATGCTGAAATCGACGTAGCCACGGTCCAGGTACCAGGAGTTCAGCTTTTCCAGATCGCCGGACAGCTTTTCCTTGGAGTACTGGTCATCGCGGCGGTACCACGAGGCCCAGTTGTGCTCCTTGGATTCCCAGGTGTCGAGGATGTCGCTGGCTTCGAACTTCTCGGTGCCGATCAGGTTGACGTGGCGGATCTTGGCCGCCTTGCCTTCCTTGACGGCAATGGCAACGTCGACGCGGTTACGGTCCAGCGGGCTCACCGTCGGGGTGATTTCCACGTTGTATTTGCCGCGATCGTTGTACTGACGGCGCAGTTCCTGGGTCACCCGGTCCAGGCTCAGGCGGTCAAAGGTGCCGCCTTCGCTCAGGCCGATGTCGCTCAGGCCCTTGAGCAGCTGCTCGCTCTTGATGTCCTTGTTGCCGGTGACGGTCAACTTGTTGATCGCCGGGCGTTCCTTGACGGTGACGACCAGGATGTCGCCCTGGCGGTCCAGCTGCACGTCTTCGAAGAAGCCGGTCTTGTATAGGGCGCGGATGGTGTCGCCGATCTTGGCGTCGTCCACGGTGTCGCCGCGTTCCACCGGCAGGTAGGTGAACACGGTGCCGGAGGAAATGCGCTGCAGGCCGTCCACGCGGATGTCGCTGGCGGTAAAGGGCTCGGCCGCCTGTGCGAGCACAGGCAGGGCCAGACCAGCAGCAAGTGCGAGGGCCAGCAAGCGGCGATTGGGAAGTCGCGTCATATCACGTCCGGTTGGAGTCGATTTCGATAATGCGTGGGTGCCGGCGTAAGACGACGACAACGGGAAAAAGTTCATCGCGGAACCAAGCTGAGGATGTCGTTGTAGAACGCCAGTCCCATCAGCCCGGCCAGCAGCGCCAGACCGATGAATTGGCCGGCAGCCATGGCACGCTCGCTAAGCGGGCTGCCCTTGACCAACTCGATAAGGTAATACAGCAGGTGCCCGCCGTCCAAGATGGGGATGGGCAGCAGGTTGATGATGCACAGGCTCAGCGACAGCAATGCCAGGAAATACAGGAACCAATCCACTCCGCGTTCAGCCGAGGCATTGGCCACGCGGGCGATGGTGATCGGCCCGGAAATGTTCTTCACAGAGGCGTGGCCGGTCAGCATGCGGCGCATCATGCCCAGCGAATCTGCTGCCAATTTGCCGGTTTCGCGCACTGCAGCGGGCAGCGCGGCCAGTACGCCGTACTGCTGACGGGCGTCGTAAACGGGGGCCTGGTTGGTGGCAAAGCCGACCCCGATCAGCCAGCGTGGCTTGCCATCCGGGCCTTGGCCGGCCTCGGGTGTCAGCTCCAGTGCCAGTCGTTCACCGGCGCGTTCGACCTCGACCATACCCGGTCCACCGCGCTGACCCAGCTGCTGGATCAACGGCGTGACCTGGTCGGCGCTGTCCACGCGTTGGCCGTCCACGGCCAGGATCAGGTCGCCTGGCTGCAGCAGGTCGGTGGCAGCCGAAGCAGCTGATACCGAGTCAACCCGCGCCGGTTGTAGCCAGAATTGCCAGATGAAACCGGCCAGCGCCGGGACCTGACGCTCATCAAAACCCGCTGGCAGCTGCGACAACGGCAGTACCCGGGTGCGCTCGTTGTCGAGCACATCGCGCACGCGCACATGCGCATCCTGGCGGTCCATGGCAGCGGTGGTGAAGGCCATGCTGGCCTCGGCCCAGGTATCGACGTTGCGGTCTTCCACGGCCAGGATGCGGTCGCCGGCGACGAAGCCGGCCTGCGCGGCCATGCCGGAGGTGCGGCCGATGGTGGCCGAATAATCCTGGCGGCCAATCACGAACATCGCCCATAGCAGGGCGATGCACAGGATCAGATTGGCTGCAGGGCCGGCGGCGACAATGGCGATGCGCTGCCAGACGGTCTTGTTGTTGAAGGCGACGGCGCGTTCAGCGGCCGGGACATCGACTTCACGCTCGTCGAGCATCTTCACGTAGCCGCCGAGTGGAATCGCGGCGATGACGAACTCGGTGCCGTTGCGGTTGCGGCGGGTCCACAGTGGCTTGCCGAAGCCCACCGAGAAGCGCAATACCTTTACCCCGCAGCGGCGGGCAACCCAATAGTGGCCGAATTCATGGAAGGTCACCAGCACGCCAAGGCTGACGATCATCCACCACACAGACCCCAAAAAATCAGCCATGGGCACAGCTCGGTTGTAAGGTGGAATCAGACATTCGGCAGGCGGGCAATGGCGGTTTGGGTGATATGGCGGGCCTGGGCATCAGCTGCCAACAGGGCGTCCAGTGTATCGGCCGCCGTGTAAGGCAGGGTAGACAGGGTGTGCTCCACCAGCGCCGGAATCGACAGAAAGCCTATACGCCCCTGAAGAAAGGCTGAAACAGCCACTTCATTGGCGGCGTTCAGGATGGCTGGGGCGCTGCCACCGGCCTCCATTGCCTGCCAGGCCAGGCGCAGGCAGGGGAAGGCGTCCATGTCCGGCGCCTCGAAATCCAGCCGGCCCTGCGTCAACAGGTCCAGCCCGCCGACGCCCGATTCGATCCGTTGCGGCCAGCCCAAGCCCACGGCCAGGGTGGTGCGCATGTCCGGCAGACCAAGCTGGGCCAGGGTCGAGCCGTCGATGAACTCGACCAGCGAATGCACCAGACTCTGCGGGTGGACCAGCACGTCGATGCGCGCGCCGGGTACGTTGAACAGATGGTGGGCCTCGATGATTTCGAGGCCTTTATTCATCAACGTCGCCGAATCGACAGAGATCTTCGGGCCCATCGACCACTTCGGATGGGCAACCGCCTGTGCCACCGTCACCGATTCCAGTTCGGCACGGCTGCGGCCACGGAACGGGCCGCCGGAGGCGGTCAGGATGATGCGGCGGACGCCGGCTTCCAGTCGCGCATCACGTGAGCGCAGGCATTGGAAGATGGCGTTGTGCTCGCTGTCGATCGGGATGATCTCGGCGCCAGCGCTGGCGGCCTCGCGGGTCAGCAGCTCGCCGGCCAGGACCAGCGACTCCTTGTTGGCCAGCAGCAGGCGCTTGCCGGCACGGGCAGCGGCAAGTGTCGAGGACAGGCCGGCGGCGCCAACAATGGCGGCCACGACGGTGTCGCAGCAGTCGCTGGCGGCCAGCGCATCGATGGCTTGCTGGCCGGCATGCGCTTCGGTCGCCAGTCCGGCGTCTTTGAGTCCATCACGCAGGCGCGTAAACAGCGCCGGCTCGGCAATCGCGGCGTGATCCGGGCGGTGCAGCTGGCACAGTGCGATCAACGCATCCACATTGCTGCCCGCAGCCAGCACGCTGGCACGCATCTGCTGCGGGTGGCGGGCCATCACATCCAGCGCCGAGGTGCCGATGGAGCCGGTGGCGCCAAGGATGGCGACCTGACGTATAGAAGAGGTGGACATGCTTAGAAGCCGAAGATTTCCTTGCCCAGCGCGAACACTGGCAGCGCGGCGAGCACGCCGTCAATGCGATCCAGTACGCCGCCGTGGCCGGGAATGATATGGCCCGAGTCCTTGGCGCCAGCATGGCGCTTGAGCAGGCTTTCAAACAGATCGCCCAGCACCGAAGCCAGTACCGCCACTGTGGTAACCAGCATCAGCCCGCCGAGCTGCGACATCTGCACGCCGGCAAGCCAGCCAAATAGGCCAGCGGTGACCAGACCGGCGACCAGCCCGCCAAGCAGGCCTTCAATGGTCTTGTTGGGACTGATGCGCGGGGCCAGCTTGTGCTTGCCAAAGGTGCGGCCCGCGAAATATGCGCCGGAATCGGCGGCCCAGACCAGCGAAAGCGCGGTCAACAGCCACAGGTGGCCATTGGCTCCGGCGTGAATCAGTACCAGTGAGGCCCAGGCCGGAATGATTGCCAGGCTGCTGGCGGCGAGCTTCAACATGCGCGCGCTGCTTTCTTCGTGCGCGCCAAAGTCGAAGAAGCGCAGCCATAGCAGCGCCAACAGCCAGAAGCCGACGCCGACCAGCGCCGCCAGTTGGAACAGCACCATGCTGCCGTCCGAGGCCCAGACCAGCAGTACCATCAGCAGCAGATTCAGCACCACCAGCACGGTGCGTGGCAGGCCAACCACGCCGGTGAGCTTGAGCCACTCCCACAGGCCGATCAGGAACACCAGCGCGGCAGCGGCTGCCAGCCATTGGCTGGGCAGGAACAGAATTGCGCAGATGGCCACAGGGGCCATGATCAGCGCTGCAATCACACGGGTTTTGGTCATGAATGTGCGCTCGGTGCCGCATTGGCAGCAATCTGGGCGCTGGTCAGACCAAAGCGGCGCTCGCGCCCTGCGTAGTCATCCAGTGCCAGTTGAAGGATGGCCGCATCAACATCCGGCCACAGCACGTCAGTGAACCACAGCTCGCTATAGGCCAGCTGCCACAACAGAAAATTACTGATGCGGGTATCGCCACCGGTGCGGATGAACAGGTCTGGCGGCGCCATGTCGGCCAGCGCTACGTGCTGGCCCAAGGCCTGCTCGTCGATCTGCTCGGGCAACAAGGTGCCGGCGGCAACCTGTTCGGCAAGGGCGCGCGCAGCCAGCGCGATGTCCTGGCGGCCACCATAGCTGGCGGCAATGCTCAGGGTCATTGCGGTATTGCCGATGGTGCGCTGCTCGGCTTTGTCCATGCGCAGGGCGATGCTGCCGGCAAAACGGTTGCGGTCGCCGATGAAGCGCACGCGCACGCCACGGCGGTGGAGTTCATCCACCTCGCGGTCCAGTGCGCCGAGGAACAGCTTCATCAGTGAATCGACTTCTTCCTGCGGACGGCCCCAGTTTTCACTGGAAAACGCGAACAGGGTCAGTGCGCCGACGCCACGTTCAAGGCAGAAGTCGATGGTGCGGTTGACCGCGCGCGCACCGGCACGGTGGCCGATCATGCGCGGTCGCCGCCGTTGCTGTGCCCAGCGGCCATTGCCATCCATGATGATGGCAATGTGCCCCGGCACGGCTGCGGTGGCTGTGTCGCTATGCGGGACGGAGGACACGCCTCAGACCGCCATCAGTTCCTGTTCTTTGAGCTTGACCACTTCGTCGACGTCCTTGATCGCCTTGTCGGTCAGCTTCTGGATGTCTTCCTGGCTGCGGCGGTCGTCATCCTCGGTGATCGCCTTGTCCTTGAGCAGCTTGGCTACTTCCTGGTTGGCATCACGGCGGATGTTGCGGATGGCGATCTTGGTTTCTTCACCTTCCTTGCTGACCGACTTGGCCAGTTCCTTGCGGCGCTCTTCGGTGAGCGGCGGCAGGTTCAGGCGGATCACGGTGCCCATGGTGGTGGGGGTGATGCCGATGTCGGAGGCGTAAATGGCCTTTTCCACTTCCTTGATCATGTTCTTGTCGAACAGGGTGATCACCAGCGAGCGGCCTTCGGACACGCTGATGCTGGCCACCTGATTCAGGGGGGTGTCGGTGCCGTAAGCCTTGACCTTGATGCCTTCCAGCAGGGCCGGCGAAGCGCGGCCCGTGCGGATGGTGGTGAGGGTATGGCGCAGAGCATCAATGCTCTTGGTCATGCGCGCCTGCGCATCTTGCTTGATATCGTTGATCATCGGCCGAATCCTGGATGTTTCTAGAACCGGCCGATTATAGGCGATTACCCCTGCCCACCGCGCCGGTGGCGTGGGTTAGTGTGCGTCGCGGCCGTGTACCAGGGTGCCGATGTGCTCGCCGTGCAGGATTTTCAGCAGTTCGCCGGGCTGGCTCATGTCGAAAACGCGCAGCGGCAGGTCGCTGTCACGGGCCAGGGCAAAGGCGGCCGTGTCCATGACTTCCAACCCCTGGTTGATGACCTGGTCGTAGCTCAGGCTCTCGTAACGGACCGCATCGGCGTGCTTGTTCGGGTCCTTGTCGTAGACGCCGTCAACCTTGGTGGCCTTGAGCAGCAGGTCGGCGCCGATCTCGATCGCGCGCAGTGCGGCGCCCGAATCGGTGGTGAAGAACGGATTGCCGGTGCCGGCGGCGAAGATCACCAGACGGCCCTTTTCCAGGTGGCGGATGGCGCGGCGGCGGATGTAGTCCTCGCACACGTCGTTTATCTTGATGGCGCTCATCACCCGGGCCTTGCCGCCGGCTTTCTCAAGCGCATCCTGCATGGCCAGCGCATTGATGACCGTGGCCAGCATGCCCATGTGGTCGCCGGTGACGCGGTCCATGCCGCCTGCGGCCAGGCCGGCGCCGCGGAAGATGTTGCCGCCGCCAACCACCAGTGCGATTTCAACGCCGGCGTTCTGGGCCTCGATGACTTCATGGGCCAGACGGTTGATGACCTTGGGGTCGATGCCGTAGTCCTCATCCCCCATCAGCGCCTCCCCGGAAAGTTTCAACAGGATGCGGCGGTAGGCGGGTTTGGACATGGTGACCTCAGATGGCTGGAAAACGCGGGAATTCTAACGGATGCCGCAGTTTCAGGTGACATCTATTGTTGCAGCGCAGCGACAAAATGCAGGTCAATCGCAATCTGGTTCAGCAGGCGGTGGGGTGGGGATCCGGTGCGCGGGCAATTACCCGGTTGCGGCCGAGGTTTTTGGAGCGGTACAACACGTCATCGGCGGCCTTGAGCAGGTCGCGCATATCGGTGAAGCGCTCATATGCGCCATGGGTGGCCACGCCGGCCGAGAAGGTCACATGCAGTGGGGTGTCGGCCACGGTGACGATCGGGGCTTGGGTGATGGCGCCAAGTACGCGGCGGATCACTTCCAGTGCGGTCTGCTCGTTGGTGCCGGGGAACAGCACCACGAACTCCTCGCCGCCGAAGCGGGCCACGGTATCGCTGCCGCGCAGCTGACCCTGCAGCTGGCTGGCGAAGGCCTGCAATACCTGGTCGCCGACCAGGTGGCCGTGCTGGTCGTTGATCTTCTTGAAGTCGTCCAGGTCGATGAAGGCTACCGACAACGGTCGGTCGGCACGGCCGGCGCGGTCGAATTCCTGCGCCAGCACCACTTCCAGCTGGCGTCGGTTCAACAGCCCGGTCAATGCGTCCAGGTGTGCCTGTTCGGTCAGCCGGCGTGCCTGTTGTTCGAAATCGTCGGCACGACGCTTGGCGGCGCTGGCATCCTGCAGTTCGCGCAGGTTGCGCAGGGCCATCAGTTCGCTGGCGTGATCGAGCAGATAGGTGATGCGCGCTGGCGAGGGCACTGGTACGTCGAACAGCGCGCTGATCTCGGGCAGCATCTGGCTGACCTGCTGCAGCACCAGTTCGAATTGGCTGCTGTCCATTTCCAGCTGTGCATGTACCAGGCGCAGGGCGCTGTCGCGGGCCTGATCGGTATCCTTGCTCAGCCAGATCTCGGCAATGCTTCCAGACAGGGCGACGCAGCGGCCGAACAGGTCGGTCGGTTCGGCCGGTGCTTCACTGTGCCTGATAGCGTCAACCAGATAAGGCGGCAGGCCCCATTGCTCACACAACTCGGCGCCGACGTCGGCGTGGCTGCAGTCGAGGATGGTGCGCTCGTGAGCCAGGAGTTCCTCGTTGCTGCCGGCACCGGCAAGCAGGTCGGGGTAGTTGTCGCTACGCAGCTGTAGCAGGGCAAGGATGCCGATGTCCTGCAACAGGCCGGCCAGCATCAGTTCTTCCACGCGGCGTACATTGCGTGCCAGGCCAAGATAGCGGGCGGCCAGAGCGCTGAGGATGCTGCGTCGCCAGACGGCTTGCAGCAGCTGGGCGTGGCCTTCGTCTTCGCGCAGGGCGCGGGACAGGCTGAAGCCCAGGGCCAGCTGCAAGGTGGCGTTGAGGCCGAGCATGGTCAGTGCCTGGCCCAGGTTTTCAATGCGGCGGCGGCTGGCGTACAGCGGTGAATTGGCGATGCGCATCATGCGTGCGCTCAAACCCATATCCAGTGCTATCACGTCAGCGGCGCTGGCGATGTCGGTTTCCGGATCCTGCGCAAGCTCGATCAAACGGACAGCGATGGCCGGTGGCGAGGGCAGGTTGCGGCAGAGGGACAGGGCTGCAGTAAGCTCGGGGGACATGTCGAAGAAGCAGGCGGCAGTGGTTCAAGCATACAGGATGCCTTAAGCAAAGACGGGGTATTGCGGTCCAGTGCCGGGAGTGTGGTGTCGCGGGTACTTTGCGGCAAAGAAAAAGCCGCGGAAATCCGCGGCTTTTTCAGATGTTGCGGGCAGCGGGTGCTTAGACCTGCATCGCCTTGGCAACTTCGGCGGCGTAGTCTTCCACCACCTTCTCGATGCCTTCGCCAACAGCCAGGCGCTGGAAGCCGACGACGTCGCCGCCAGCGGCCTTGACGGCCTGCTCAACGGTCTTGTCGCCGTCCAGAACGTAGTTCTGGCCGTACAGGGTCACTTCGCTGATGATCTTGTTGATCTTGCCGCTGATGATCTTCTCAAGGATTTCAGCCGGCTTGGCCTTTTCCTTTTCGCTCATCTTGGCCAGCTCGATTTCCTTTTCCTTTGCAACGAAGTCGGCCGGAACGTCGGCAGCCTTGTTGTGCGGCGGGTTCATCGCGGCCACGTGCATTGCCAGGCCCGAAGCCAGCTCGGCGTTGCCGCCAGCCAGTTCGACCAGCACGCCGATCTTGCCGTTGCTGTGCACGTAGGTGCCAACGGTGTTGGTGCCGTCGATCTTGACCAGGCGACGGATCTGGATGTTTTCACCCAGCTTCTGGATCGCGGTGGCGCGGGTTTCTTCAACGGTTTCGCCGCTGGCCAGCTTGACCGACTTCAGGGCTTCAACGTCGGCGGCGCCAGAAGCCAGGGCGGCAGCGGCGACGGCGTCGACGAACGCCTTGAAGTTGACGTCGTTGGCAACGAAGTCGGTTTCCGAGTTCACTTCGACCAGCACGGCCTTGCCGCCTTCGCTGGCAACGCCAACGCGGCCTTCAGCGGTGACGCGGTCGGACTTCTTGTCAGCCTTGGCAGCGCCGGACTTGCGCAGGGCTTCAGCCGCTGCGTCGATGTCGCCATTGGTCTCGGACAGAGCGCGCTTGCACTCCATCATGCCGGCGCCAGTGCGCTCGCGCAGTTCCTTGACCAGGGAAGCAGTGATTTCCATGGAATTACCTCATCAATAGAAAGGGGTAGGCCGGCCATGATGGCCGGCCGTTGTTACGCAGCCCTGTCAGTGCTCGGCGCCATTGGTGCCGGCACAGGGGAAGCGGGCGCAATGGCTGCGCCCGCCGGTGGGGATCAGGCCGAAGCCTCGTCACCCTTCTTGGCCGGAGCCTTCTTGGCCGGAGCGCGGCGGGCCGGCTTGGCTTCTTCGCCAGCAGCGGCTTCGCTGAACTCTTCTTCGCGCACGGTGGCGGCGTTCGGAGCAGCGGCCTTGCCTTCCAGCACGGCGTCGGCAGCGGCGCGAGCGTACAGCTGCACGGCACGGATGGCGTCGTCGTTACCCGGGATGGCGTAATCGACCAGTTCCGGGTTGTAGTTGGTGTCAACCACGGCGATCACCGGGATGCCGAGCTTCTTGGCTTCCTTGATGGCGATGTCTTCGTGACCGATGTCGATGACGAAGATGGCGTCGGGCAGGCGGTTCATTTCCTTGATGCCGCCCAGCGAGGCTTCCAGCTTGTCGCGCTCACGGCGCAGGCCCAGCACTTCGTGCTTGACCAGCTTGTCGAAGCTGCCGTCGGTTTCACCGGCTTCCAGTTCCTTCAGACGGGCAACCGACTTCTTCACGGTAGCGAAGTTGGTCAGGGTGCCGCCCAGCCAACGCTGGTTCATGAACGGCATGCCGCAACGCTCTGCTTCTTCCTTGATGGATTCGCGTGCGCTGCGCTTGGTGCCCAGGAACAGGATGGTGCCGCGCTTCTGGGCAACCGAGGAGATGAAGTTCATCGCATCGTTGAACAGCGGAACGGTCTTTTCCAGGTTGATGATGTGGATCTTGCCGCGGGCGCCAAAGATGTACTGGCCCATCTTCGGGTTCCAGTAACGGGTCTGGTGGCCGAAGTGGACGCCGGCTTCCAACATCTGACGCATGGTGATCTGGGGCATTGCAAAACTCCTGATGGTGGAACTGACACCGCGCGCGACCGGTTTGTTGGAGTCGTGCTGCGATGCGCGGCTTCTTATATGGAGCGCGCAAACAGTTCCGGGGTTGGGCTTCCCTGGCGCCTCCGTGGCCGAACCCTGAAGAACAGGGCACCCCGGCACGGATGGGGGCGACAGGTGAGGATTCACCGGTTGACGCCCGGTGTCAGCGTGCTGCAAGGGCCGTGAGCCCGAAAAAGCCGACGAAGTATAGCCCCTGGCTTGGCCGGACGCAATTTGCTGGGCTGGCGGGCGGTTCTGACTGCCTTAATAAGTAAGCGTGATCGTGATCGTGTCGCTGTAGCTGCCCGGAACGGGGGCGGGGTGCGGGAATACCCGCCCGTAGACCGTGAACGATGCGTCTTGATTTTCACCCACATCGCTTGCCCCGGTGGCCGGGGCATCACCCCAGGGGATGAGCAGCGCCGGGTCGCGGTACAGCTCGTAGGGCAGGAAGTTGCCATTGGACGCCATCCGGCGTTGCCCGTTGTCCGGGTTGCTGCCGTTGTTCAGCGTCATCGTCCATGCGACATCGGTGGCACAGCGCATGCGTATCAACGATGTCTGGTTGCGCGGGGTATCAAGGCGGGTGGTGCTGCCGAAGTCCAGGTCGGTGGCGATGCTGATCAGGCATGCGCTGGCTACTTGTGCGCTGACAGTGCCAAAAAAAAATTCGGATTGGCCAGCACCTCCCAGCAATGGAAACGTTCCGTCGCGACAGTTCGCTGCGGTGGGTGGTGCCAGCAGTGGCGGGCCATAGCTGTATCTGAGGATGGAAGGTCCTGGGCTGCCTTCGTACAGGTACGCCGCTGGCAGTGCCTGGCCACCCGGAACGCGGGCATAGATGTTGAACGGGATCTGCTGCGGGCTCAATGCACTTGCCTGAACCGAGATGGCATAGACCGGTTGGCTGCCACCAAATGCGCCGAGCAGCTGTGTCTGTGCCGGGTTTGAATAGAAATCGTAGTTCATCATGGCGCCTGCGTCGTTTGTCATGCGGCGCGGTGCCACCCCACTGGGCATGCCTTCGCCAGGAAAAATGCAGGCGGTTATCTGGTTGCCGAACGGCGGTGAACCTTGGCAACTTACGACGAGGGTGGCTGCTGCATCGGTGGTGGCCGTGCCGCGGATTTCGCCGAAATCAATGTTCGGGGTGCGGGTTACCTGACAGCTTTGCGCCAAAGCTGAGCACGGCAGGTACGCCAGTGCCAGCTGCATGAAGAGGCGCGCGCCGAGGTGTGGGCGTCGCTGCGCTGCGCTGATCATGGTTGGCACTGCAGCGGTGTGGCGTAGTCCTCGGCATACTGTGCCGTTGTTGGCAGCGGCAGCATGCAGGCAGTGCCTTGCTCAATGGTGATGAGCAGGCGTGCGCCGACGGGTGGGTCCGCCAGGTACACCGCGCCATCATGACCAACGACGGTAGTTGCCACGGTCTCGCCTGCCAGTTCGACCGCCACCTGGCTGCCAGTGGCGAGCCACTGCCCATCCATGCCGCGCAGCTGCAGGCGCATCGGATGGCTGGGTTGCAGCTTGAAATCCACCCTTGCACCGCTGCCGGATGCAGGCACCACCTGCCGCTGTGGCGAGTCCAGCAGCATGTCCATGGGCAAGCCCAGGGTGTCAATGCTGATCTGGTTGCGCTGCCAAGCGCGCAGGGGGGTGACCAGCAGTTGCCCATCCGCATTGGTCTGGCCGACCAAGCGGTTCTCCAGCCGCACGGGGACATCGGCCACGCCGTTGGTGGACACCAGCGCGAATGCATCATCGACGCGGCGCAGTGTATGCAGGTCATTGCCGAACCAGGCGAGGCTGCCGACGGCATCGGCATAGCCCAGGGTGCCGATGCCGCCGCTGTGGTCTGCACCGATCCGCCACTGGCTGGCTTCGCTCAGGTGGCTGAGCTCGGCACTGCCGCCGCGTTGGTCACCCAGGCTGGCCTGCGCGCGCCAGCCCCAACCGCCGGCATCGGTCGGCAGGCTGCGATTGGCCTGCAGCGACAGCTCGTTGCCGCCAGCACCATGCCGCAGGTTGCTGGAGAACTGGGTCCGACGGTCCAGCGGCATAGAGAAATAGAAGTTGGCACTGTCCATCCCCAGGTTGCCGAGATCGTGATGAAACTGCGCACTGAGCCAAGTGCCGCCACCGAGGCTGCGCGACCAACCCAGCCCGGCCAGGCGTGTGCGTGGGTTGCCGGGATAGCTCTGGGAAACGTAGCTGAGGCTGAACTGGCCGCTGCGCGCGTTGCCAACACCCAGGAATAACTGGTCGGTGCGCCGCGGCAACAGTGCATCGGCGAGCAACGCCGCCGCATCGCGGAAGTCGGCACTGCGGCGCTGGCTGCTGGCAGAAACATTGAAGCCGCGCGAGCTCCATTGATAGGCAAGTGTTTGCTGATGCCCTAGCAGCGCGCCGGCGCGACTGCTTGTGAACGAACTGCTGAGCATTCCAGCGCGCTTTCCCAGCAGGGCGACCGCGCCGATGCCGGCCAAGCGCAGCTCCGCGCTGAGCTCGGCATGGCCTTCGATGGTCAGTTGTTCGTACAGCCCATGGCGAACGCTACCGCTGGCCATGGGTCTGTGGTCGTACGCGAACGAACGTTGGCCATAGTCCTGGCGCAGCACACCAACATCCAGCGACCAGTCGGTCAGTCCGGTCTGCAGCAGCTTGGGTGTGCCGTACAGCGAAAATTCCAGCATGCGGCTTTGGCCGTTGATATCGGTCACCAGCAACTGTGCCTGGCCGCTGCCGTTGAGCGCGGCCGCGGTGTCCAGTTGGAATTGCCCAGGCTGCACGCTGCGGCTGGCTTGGCGGATGCCGTTTATGTACAGGTCAACGGTGGACGGTAGTACTGCTTCACCGGCGAACGAGGCCAGTGGGGTGGTCACCCGATAGGGCTGCAGGGAAAAGTTACGCGACAGGTGCATGCCACCGATGCGGCTGGCGCGTGACCACTCCAGCGCGCCAGTTACCGCGTCGCCCAGGCTGAGGCTGAGCATCGGGCCGGGCAGGTCCAGCTGCCAACGGCTGTCCAGCCGGGTGCTGCCTGCTTGCCAGCTGCCGCGGTTGCCAGCCACGCGGCTGGTTTGGCTGCTGCTCCATACGCCAGGGCCTAGCCCGAACACGCGCAGTTCCGTGTAGCTGCTTGCGTTGCGGTATCGACCCAGTTGCTGGGCGTGGAGGTCGTAATTGAGCAGCACGCCCGGGCTGCTGTCGCTGACCGGCAGCAGTTCCGGTGCGTTGGATAGTTGCAGATGGGTGCGTGGGTGATCAATCAGTTCCAGCGGCACCTGCAGTGCCAGCCGTTGATTGCCTGCGTCGTAGTCGATCACTGCGCCCGGCAATTGGGTCAGTGCGATGTTCTGCTCGCCGTTGGCGATGTCAGCCGGCAAGCGCAGGCCAAGCTCACGCAGGGTCGCTATGCTGGCTGACAGGGTCTGCTCCGAAAGCTCAAACCGCGCCAGCCTGGCAACGTTACTGCGGTTGATGCGTACCTCCAGATACAGCGGCTGTGCAGCGCCAGCGTGCGTGCCATCAGCGCGCGCCAACGCCGCAGAAGAAAAGAGAGATCCACTCGCCATGAGCATTGCCAGATCAACGGCCAGTAAAGTGCAGCGGCTGCGGGAGGGAGGCATCGTTCAGCCTGGCCTGCAAGGTGCCGGTGGGAGGGAGGGTGGAGGGAAATGGCAGCGTCCAGTGCATCTGTTGGCCGGCCAATACATAGCCCAGCAGACCTGGTGTCAGATCGATTGCCGGGCCGACCTCAGGCAGCCAGCGCAGCTGACTCAAGCGAATCCGCTGAGCGCCGGTGTTGCGCAGGGTCAGGCTCAATTGGCCGGCCTCTACCTGCCAAGTAGCCTGTAGCCGGTGTTGGTCGACGGGCGCTGTGTTGCCGAGTTCGCGTAGTGATGCGCCCGTGGGCAAAACGAAGACCGGTATGGAATAGCGCAGCAGGAACTGCAGGCCTTGCGGGGTTGTGCCATGGGCGCTGGGAAGTTCATCCACCAATAGCCGGTAGGCCTGCTCTTGGGGGGCGCCCGATGGCAGTGGCGGGGGCCTGACCACACGCACCAGTTGGCGTTGCCCTGCGCCGATCTGGACGATGGCCGGGCTGGCCAACAGCATCTCGGAGGGTTCGAGCACATCGGTGGAATTGGTTTGGGTCCAACGTTGCACGCGCACCTGAGCATGCAGGGCTTGGTCGCCGGTGTTCTCCAGCCACAGCGCCTGTGCCTGCTGTGAATCACTGAACTCCAGCAGGATGGGGGCAACCTGCAGGTTGCCGCCGCTGGCCAGGGCCGTGATCAACAGCAAGGCCAATGCCAATGCGCCGCGGCGCAGCGTTCGGGGGGCGGTGCTGGGCGTCGGCCTGCGCAAGGAGGGCATTGGCTTGGCGCTCAATAGGTGATGGTCGCTATCACCGTGTCGCCATAGCTGCCGGCGGGCGCATCGGTGGACGGCACGCGGCCATAGACCGGGATGGTCTGCGCACTGGCGTTGCCGGTGCCGGCCAAGGTATCGGTACCGATCACTTCACCCCAGAAGTTCTGACGCCCGGCATCGCGGTACAGGCCATAGGCCACGAAATTGTTGGCACCGTCACTCATGCGTCGGTTGTTGGCGGCGGCGGTAGTGCTGGTGGCGTTGGCGCCGGGGTTCATGCCGATGGTGTAAGGGGTGCCGTTGGTGCAGTTCACCTCCAGGTTGCCTTGGGCGTCGGCGGGAGTGCCGGTAGCGCGGGCCAGGGTGCCAAAGTCGATGTCACCAGCGGCGACGGTCTGGATGTCGCAGGACTCGGTGATGACAATACGCACTTGGAACTGCGCAGTCTGGGTTGCTGCTTGGGTGATGCCGGCAAATACTGTCAACGCAATGATGCTGGCGGTTGCAATGAGAAGTGTGCGGGTGAGCATGTTGATTCTCCCGGCGATTGGCGGCGGTTGCGATGCCAGTGGGTATGTCGCTGGCATGCGAGCAAAGCTAAGCACGCCAAGGTGGCGTTGACACGCATTCACGGCGAGTTGCGCGCCTGAACGGGTGATCTTGCTAAGTTCAGTCAATTGGCTTCGTGTCTGCTTTGGCTGGCACGGCTGTGTGCTGTTGTGCTGTCAGTGCGCGCCGGGCAAGCTGGGGCATGCAGTGAGGGATGCTCTCTGACGCCATTGCGTCAGATTTGCTGTGATTGTGGTTGCAGTGCTCAGTAGGTCAGGGTCAGGGTGACCGTATCCTGGTAGCTTCCTGGCGCTGCGCTTGGCTGGGCCGGTACCTGGCCATATACCGTCAGGTCCTGTATTGCACCGGTGCCGACGCCACTGACGCTGTTGATCTGGGTGTTGCCCCAGCGGCTCAGGTGGGTAGCATCGCTGTAGAGGTCGTAGCCAATGCGCTCGTCCGCTGCTGCCATGAATCGTTTGCCCGATTGGGCATGCAGGCCATCGTCCAGCGTGGCCTGCCAGGCCACCTCGGGGGTGCACTTGAGTTGAACGGTGGTGGTCTGCGCACGCGCCGACTTGAGTGCGGACGTTGTGCCGAAATTGATATTGGCTAGTGCGCTGATGCGGCAGCTGCGCGGTACGGTTGCATGCACGCCACTCCAGTTGAAGCTGATGTCGTCTGCGCCACCGAGGTGCCCGGGAATGCGGTCGCGGCAGTCGCTTTCCAAAGGGGCATAAATGTAGCCATAGCTGTAACGGATGTAGGCGTTGTACGGGGTGTCCCGATAAGGAAGGTTGCCTGGCAGATTCTGGCCGCCAGGCACGCGCCCGTAGATCGGGATCCGGATGCTCAGGTTTTCGCGGGGAGCAATCCGGAAGCTGAGGCTGTACAGCGGGTAGCCGCTGGAGTGCGGTCCTATCAATTGGCTGCGCGCGGCGTCGGCGTACATGTCGTAGCGCATGAAGGCGCCGTTCCCGTTGGACATCAATCGCGGTGCAACCGCGCCCGCCGTACCGGTGCCGACAAACAGGCAGACCCTGACCAGGGCTGCGGTCAACAGGGTGGCTGTGCCGCCGTAGCAGTTCAGTGTCAACGAGGTCTGGGTGTCCTGATAGCTGGTGCCCGTTACCGCGCCGAAGTTGAGGGTCGGCGAATTCGATGTGGAGCAATACGGTGCGGCCAATACATGCATTGCTGGCAGATGCAGCGCAGTGACCAGCAACAGTGGGTAGGTCCGTGCCCAGCTGCGGCGAAGCGGGGACGGTGTTGTCGGGCGCGGTTGCAGCATCATTCGCACATCACATCCTCCAGGTCGATGCGGCCTTCCAGTGCTGGAAGTGCGGGCAACGTGACGCTGCAGCCGCCGCTGCCGGTACCGAATCGCAGTTGCGCCTGCGCGGGCGGATTGAGTAGATAGATTTTGCCTTCATGGCCGATATGGTGGGTTGCCGCTGGCAGGTCTGGCGCTTCGAGGGTGATCTGGCTGCCGGCAGGCAGCCACCGACCATTGCGATCACGTATGCCTACATGCAACGCCAGCGTACGGCGCATGGCGAAGGGCACCAGCACGCCGCGGCGGGTTTCCGGAACAACCTCTTTGCTGGTGTTATCCAGCTGCATGTCGGCTGGCAGGTGCTGCGGATCGATGGACAGCTGATTGCGCTGCCAGGCGCTGAGTTGTGAGACCAGCAGTTGCCCGTGCTTGTTGGTGCGGCCGACGCTGCGGTTGTCCAGCTGCACCGGTACGTCGGCCACGCCGGCGGTCGAAATCAGCGCGAAGGCGTCGTCAATACGTGGCAATGCATGCGCATGGCCGCCAAGCCACGCCAGCGCGCCGTTTGCGCTGGCATGGAGTTGCGTGGCGCTGCGCTGTGTGTCGTCTTGGTCCAGGCCGACTGTCCATTGGCCATGCTGCCCACGACGGGCGATTTCGCCACGCACGCCGCGCAGGTCACCGTCGGCGCTGAGCTGTGCGCGCCAGTCCAGTGCGCCTTGCTGGACGGCGGAATGGTTGGCTTCCAATGACAGTAGATTGCCGTGCCGACCATGTCGAAGTGACGCTGCGCGGGTGGTGTGGCGATCCAGTGGCTGTGACCAATAGGCGAACGCGCTGTCGCCGCGCTTGTCGCTCAGGTCGCGGTTGAAGCTGAGGTTGAGCTGGCTGTTGTTGGACAGCGTATGCGACCAGTTCAGGCTGGCGTAGCGGCTGCGCGGTAGTTCGAGGTGTTGCTGCGCTACATAGCTGAGGCCGAGTTGGCCAAGCGGCGTGCTGATCCCGGCAAACGCCTGCTCGCTGCGGCGTGGCAGGGTGGCCTGCTCTTGTACCGCGGCGACGTCACGGTAACCGGCGGTGCGTCGCAACGTACTGGCGGACAACGTGAGCTGACGTGAACTCCATTGGTAGCCAAGGCCCTGCTGGCGTCCGCTGCGGAGCCCCGCGCGGCTGCCGGCCAATGATCCGCTGAGCACGCCGCCGCGCCGGCCAAGCAGCATCACCGCGCCCAGCCCGGCCTGATGAATGCTCTGGCTGCCTTCGGCATGCCACTGCAAGGTCAGGCTGTCGCTGAATCCATGGCGGAGGCTGGCGCTGGCAAGGGGCTTGTTGGCATACGCGAATGAGCGCAGGCCGTAGTCACGACGGATTGTTCCCAGTTCAACGGACCAATCCGAGAGCCCTGCCTGCAGCAGTTCGGGCGTTCCATAGAGTGAGAAGCCCAGCGTCCGGCTCTGTCCGTTGATATCGGTGATGACCAGCGTGGCTTGGCCGGCGCCGTTGAGCGAGGGGCTGCTGTCGAGCTGGAAACGCCCAGGTGGCAGTTGTTGGCTGGATTTGCGGATGCCGTCGATGTACAGATCCACCGTCGAAGGCAGGATTGCCTCGCCGGCAAATGAGGCGGGTGGGGTGGTGATGCGATAGGGCTGCAACGAGAAATTGCGCGACAGACGTATGCCACCAAAACGCAGTGCGCGTGACCAGTCATGTGCGGCGGACAGGCTGTCGCCAATACTCAGGCTGAGCATTGCCTCGGGAAAATCCAGCTGCCAGCTGCTGTCCATGCGCGTGCTGCTGGTGCGGGCTCGGCCATGCCCACCATTGCTGCTGAAACCATGGGCCAGCGCATTGCTCCAGATACCGGCGCCGATGCCAAACAGGCGCAGCTCGCTGTAGCTGCTCAAGCTGCCCGCGCTGTCGCTGTGTTGGCCATACAGGTCGTAGTTGAGTACGCCGCCGGCGGCGCGCTGCTCGGGATCGGGACGAGGGTGATCAATCTGGCGCAGATCCACAAGGGTTGGCGGATGGTCGAGCATGTCCACCGGTACCTGCAGATCGATGCGTTGCAGTTGAACGTCGTAGTGGAGTCTGACGCCGGGCAGCGACGCCAACGGGATCAATCCCTGCCCGCTGGCCGCGGCAGGCAGTTTGAGTCCCAACATGAGCAGTTGGGTGTGGCTGGCGAACAAGGTGTCCTGGCGGAGCACGAAACGGGTCAAGCCGCTGATGTCGATCTGGTTGACGCTGACTTGCAAGTGCAACTCGTACTCTCCGCTATCGTCCAAGCGTGCAGGTATTGCCATGCCGGTTCCCTCAGCGAGCGCGGCTGCGGAGGCAGCGGCAATCGCAAGCCCGACGCTAACGGCCAATAACGACCTGCGGCAGAGGTTGGGGGTCGGCATCGTCATTGAGTTTGGCGTGGAGGGTGCCGTTGACTGGCAGTGGGGTCGGCAAGGGGAGCGTCCAGCGCATCTGCCGGCCCGCCAGCACATAACCAAGCAGGCCAGGGGTGATGTCGATGGGTGATCCGGAAGCGGGCGTCCAGCTCAGCTGACTGATGCGGATGCGCTGCGTGCCGCGGTTGTGCAGAGAGAAGGTGGCGGTGCCATCGCGGACCTGCCAATCACCCTGTAACTGGCTGGCGTCGGTGGGAGTGTGTTTGCCGCTGCGTTCCAATCGTGGCGTCACGCCCTCCGGCAGCACAAACACAGGAATGGAGTAGCGCAGTAGAAACTGCAGGCTGGAGCTTGCGCTGCTGGCGCTACCGGGCAATTCATCAACGATGAGTCGGAAGGCGCTTTCACCCACCTGGCTGCCGGGATGCGCTTGCAGCATCCGCACCAATTGGCTGTGGCCGGTATCGATATCGACCAGTGGTGGACTGGCGAGCAGAGCATCGGTGGGTTGCAGCAGTTCCTGCCCGCCATCCTGGGTCCAGTGCTGCACCCGGACCT
The DNA here is from genome assembly GCF_056760235.1 of Stenotrophomonas sp. STEN018. Taxonomy (NCBI): domain Bacteria; kingdom Pseudomonadati; phylum Pseudomonadota; class Gammaproteobacteria; order Lysobacterales; family Lysobacteraceae; genus Stenotrophomonas; species Stenotrophomonas sp. STEN018. Next base: position 42,936 of record NZ_JBRREK010000018.1, on the reverse strand, counting down.
GTGCACGCAAGGGCTCGCTGCCCGAGTTGGTCAGCCAGAGCGTCTGCGAGGCCTGTGCGTTACCGAATTCCAGCAGGATGGGGGCAACCTGCAGATTGCCGGCGCTGCCCGGCAGCAGCGGCAGCAGTGCAAGTACAAGGATGGTGGCGAGCCGTGTCAGGCTCGCCACCCGCATCCGGGGCGGGTGGCGATTGTTCACGCGGCTGGCCTGCTCAGTAGGTGACAGTGGCGGTGATGGTGTCCAGGTACACACCTGCGGGCACGTTGGTCGCAGGCACCCGGCCAAATACCGGTATCGATTGCGGCGCCGCGCTGCCGATGCCGGCGACGGTGTTGGTGCCCAGCACCCGGCCCCAGAACTGGGTGCGGGCCGCATCCCGGTACAGGCCGTAGGGCACGAAGTTGTTGTCGGCGCTGATCATGCGTCGGTTGTCGGCGGCGGCGGTGGCGCTGCTGGAGTTGAGGCCTGGGTCCAGTGCGATCTGGTAAGGCGTACCTTTGCTGCAGTTGAGCTGCAACGCGCCCTGGTTGTCGATCGGGGTGGCGTCGGTAGAGCGGACGTGGGTACCGAAGTCGATATTGGTGGCGCTGACCGTGTGCACGTCGCAGGACTCGGTAATGGTGATCTTGACCTGGAACTGCGTGGTGTCTGTTGCTGCGTGGGCGGCACCGGTTGCGGCAGCGACGGCGATACAGGCGAACAGGGGGGCGTTGCGGAGCTTCATGGTGATCCTTGGAGAAAAGACAACGCAGCTGTCGTGCTCTGCGCAGGCCGGTTTACGGGCCTGTCGCGGTGCAGCAGGTGCGGATTGAGTCTGTTCCCAGGTTGCCCGTGAGGGGTATGAGATATGTCCCAAGGCAGGAATTTCTGTGATGCGCGTGCGTGTAATCAGCCCCGTTCCAGCGGGGTTTGGGCCGGTGCGAGGCATTCGATTGGGACGATTCGCATGAGTATGGAAGGTCGGCCGTCGGCCGGGTGTGCCCAGTCAGGGAAGCCCGGTTTGGCCCCCGGCCGGTTCCCTGATTACGCGTTCATTAATGTGAAATACTTAGCGAAATAGCCCAAATGGGGGATAATCGGCACATGGCAATCCAACTGAAAACCCCCGAAGAAATCGAGAAGATGCGCATCGCCGGCCGTCTGGCGGCTGAGGTGCTCGACATCATCACCCCGCACGTCAAGCCCGGTGTCACCACCGAAGAGCTGGATCGCATCTGCAACAACCACATCATCAATGTGCAGGGCACCATCCCGGCCAATGTGGGCTACCGCGGATTCCCTAAGACCGTGTGCACCTCGGTGAACAACGTCATCTGCCACGGCATTCCCAGTGAAGCCAAGGTGCTCAAGGACGGCGACATCGTCAATATCGACGTGACCGTCATCAAGGATGGCTGGCACGGTGATACCAGTCGCATGTACTACGTCGGCACGCCGTCGGTGATGGCCAAGCGCCTGGTGGAAACCACCAAGGAAGCAATGTGGCGCGGCATCCGTGCGGTCAAGCCGGGCGCGACCCTGGGCGATGTGGGTCATGCAATCCAGGAGTTCGCCGAAGGCGAGCGCTTCAGCGTGGTACGTGAGTACTGCGGCCACGGTATCGGCAAGGTCTACCACGACGAACCGCAGGTGCTGCATTACGGCCGTCCGGGCCAGGGCCTGGTGCTCAAGCAGGGCATGACCTTCACCATCGAGCCGATGATCAATGAAGGCACCCGTTACACCAAGGTACTGCCGGATGGCTGGACCGTGGTGACCAAGGACCGCAAGCTCTCGGCGCAGTGGGAACACACCATTGTGGTGACCGAGGATGGCGTTGAGGTATTGACGTTGTCGCCGGCGGAATCCGCGCAGGCATGACCTCACTGCCGGCGGGCCCGATTCTGGACACGCCGGCAGATCCTGCCGGTGACGCGCAATGGGCTGCCGATGCACGGCAGTCACTTGCCCATACCGATGCCCGCCTGGGCAAACGCTTCGAGCAGACCGACAATGTCGAACGTCTGCCCGGCCTGCGCACGCGCGCGGTCGATCAACTGATCATTGAAGCCTGGCAGCGCTGCATTCCTGCGGCGGCAGGCTTGGCCCTGTTCGCGGTTGGCGGCTACGGCCGTGGCGAGTTGTTCCCGCGCTCGGACATCGACCTGCTGGCGCTGGCCGAAACCGAAGTGCAGCAGCGCCACGAAGCCGCACTGGCACGTTTGTTCGCCTTGTTGTGGGATGCCGGCTTACCGGCCAGCCATGCGGTGCGCTCGGCAACCCAGTGTGTACACGCCGCGGCTGATCAGACGGTGCTGACCGCCTTGATCGAGGCGCGCCCGCTGGTTGCTGATGCAACCGCCCAGCATGGACTGGCGCGGGCGATCGCGCCGAGTCTGGTATGGCCGCCGCGCGAGTATTTCCTGGCCAAACGCGAAGAACTGCTGGCACGCCACCAGCGTTTCGGTGACACCGCCGACAACCTCGAGCCGGATATCAAGGATGGCCCGGGCGGCCTGCGCGATCTCAATACGCTGGGCTGGATGGCGCTGCGCGCCTTTGGCGTCAGCAATATCGATGCGCTGGTCGGGCTGGGCCATCTGGGCCTGGACGAGGCCGCCGCGCTGAAGCGCGAACGCCAGGTATTGGCGCGGCTGCGCTTCGGCCTGCACCTGGTGGCGCAGCGTCCGGAAGAACGGCTGCGCTTCGATTACCAGAAGACCTTGGCCGCACGCATGGGCTTTGGTGATGACGCCGAGAGCCTGGGCGTGGAAAAAATGATGCAGGGCTTCTATCGCAGTGCGACGGTGATCCGCCGCATCAGCGATCGTCTGCTGCAGCGCTTTGAAGAACAGTTTGACGGCGAAGCCACGCCGCTGCCGGTAGGCGAGGGTTTCTCGCTGCGTCGTGGATATCTGTCTGCTGATGATCCGTTCTGGCCGCATGGCGACATCCGCAGCATTTTTGCCTTGTTCGCCTGTTGGGCGCGCACCGCCGATGTGCGCGGCCTGCACTCGATGACCGCACGCGGTCTGGCCGAGATGCTGGACGAAATTCCTGCCTACACCGCCGTGGACGAGACCGTCCGCGAGCAGTTCATGGGCTTGCTGCGTGGGCCACGCGCGGTCGACACGCTGGCACGGATGGCACGCCTGGGCGTGCTCGGCCAGTGGATTCCTGCATTCGCCGCGGTGTCCGGGCGCATGCAGTTCGACCTGTTCCATGTCTACACGGTGGACCAGCACACCTTGATGGTGCTGCGGAACATGGCCTTGTTTGCCAGCGGTCGTGCCGACGAGCGTTTCTCCATCGCGCACGAAGTCTGGCCGCGCCTGCGCAAGCCGGAATTGCTGCTGCTGGCCGGCCTGTTCCATGACATCGCCAAGGGCCGTGGCGGTGACCATTCCGAACTGGGCGCGGTGGACGCACGCGAGTTCTGCAGCGCACATGGCTTGAGCAGTTCTGATACCGAGCTGGTGGCGTGGCTGGTCGAACAGCATCTGCGCATGTCGATCACCGCGCAGAAGCAGGACATCACCGATCCCGAGGTGATCCACCGTTTTGCCGGTCTGGTCGGCGACCGTGACCGTCTCGATTACCTGTATCTGCTGACCTGCGCCGACATCGCCGGCACCAGCCCCAAGATGTGGAACGCGTGGAAGGACCGGCTGCTGGCCGACCTGTACTTCGCCACCCGCCGCGCGCTGCGCGAGGGCTTGGAGCATCCCTTGCCGGAAGCGGAACGGGTGCAGGAAGCGCGCGACAACGTGCGCGAACAGATGCGTCTGCTTGGCCATGAGGATGCGGTGATCGATCGCCAGTTCGCGGCCATGCCGGATGAAAGCTTCGTGCGCTTCCGCCCCGAACAGCTGGTCTGGCAGGCTGCGTCCCTGGTGGAAATCCACAGGGGCGGCACCTTGGTCAAGGTACGGCGGATCACGCCCGAGAGTGATGCGCTGGAAGTGTTCGTACACTCGCCGGATCGCGACGGCATGTTCGCCGCCATCGTCATGACCCTGGACCGGGCCGGCTACGGCATTCACCGCGCCCGCGTGCTCGACGGCCCCGACGACACCATTTTCGATACCTTCGAAGTCACGCCTGCGGGCAGCTTTGCCGATGGTGACGCTGCGCGCCTGGAATCCGTGCTGCGCAAGGCGCTGGCCGGTAATATCCTGATCCTGCGCCCCTCGCGGCGGGTGATGCCGCGCCAGCTCAAGCACTTCCGCTTCGCCCCGCGTATCGAGTTTCTCGACGCCAGTCATGAAGGCCGGACTGTCTTGAACCTGGTGGCGCCGGATCGCCCCGGCCTGCTCGCCGATGTGGCGCATGTGCTGCGTGACCAGCGCCTGCGTGTGCAGGATGCACGCATCGCCACCTTCGGCGAGCGCGCCGAGGATCAGTTCCAACTTACCGATCGCCACGATCACCCCCTTACCGAAACCTCCATGCAGGCTTTGCGTGACGCATTGCTGGCCTGCCTGGATCCCGACAACAAGCCAGGAGACCCCCACTGATGGCAAGCAAGCCCGCAACCAAGAAGACCGTGACCAAGAAGACCGCCAAGAAGGCTGCGCCTGCAAAGGCCGCGCCGAGCAAGGCCGTAGCGCCGAAGAAAAAGGCCGCAGCAGCGACCAAAACGGCCGCCAAGCCTGTTGCGAAGACGGTCAAGGCACCGGTAAAAAAGGTTGCCGCTGCCAAGCCGAAGTCGGCCAAGCCGGTGACGCCGTCGGTAGGCCCACGCAGCCTGCGCAAGCCGCCGGCGCCGGGCGTGGCCGAGCTGAAGTTCGGTATTGAAAGCGCATTCGAGCGCCGCACCATGCTGACCATGGACGAGATCGAAGGTTCGACCCGTGCGCTGGTCAACCGCGTGATCGACGGCCTGGAGTCCGGTGAATTCCGCGTCGCCGAACCCGATGGCAACGGTGGCTGGAAGGTCAACGAGTGGTTGAAGAAGGCTGTATTGCTGTACTTCCGTGTCAACGACATGGCGGTGATGGACGGTGCCCCGGCACCGTTCTGGGACAAGGTCGAGTCGCGCTTTGAAGGCTACGACGAGGCCGCCTTCCGCCAGGCCGGCGTGCGCGTGGTGCCGGGTGCGATCGCTCGCCGCGGAACGCACTTCGGCAAGGACGTGGTGCTGATGCCGAGCTTCACCAATATCGGCGGTCACGTCGGTGAGGGCACCATGGTTGATACCTGGGCCACGGTGGGTTCGTGCGCGCAGATCGGCAAGCATTGCCATCTATCCGGCGGCGCCGGTATTGGCGGCGTGTTGGAGCCGCTGCAGGCCAGCCCGACCATCATCGAAGACCATTGCTTCATCGGCGCGCGTTCGGAAGTAGTGGAAGGCGTGGTTGTCGGCCACCACAGCGTGATCGGCATGGGCGTGTTCCTGAGCCAGAGCACCCGCATCTACAACCGCGCCACTGGCGAAGTGACGTATGGCTATGTACCGCCGTACAGCGTGGTGGTCAGCGGCTCGCTGCCGTCCAAGGACGGCACGCATTCGCTGTATTGCGCGGTGATCGTCAAGCAGGTGGACGCCAAGACCCGCAGCAAGACCAGCGTCAATGATCTGCTGCGTGGGTTGGCGGACTAAGCCTCGCCGGAGGCGCAGCGCCGTCCCTTCTCCCGCGAGCGGGAGAAGGTGCCCCGAAGGGGCGGATGAGGGGAGCTTTTGCTTCGCTCTTATTCTGAGGGCTAGAAGCTTGGCCAATGAGCTAGAAGCTTCCCCTCACCCCAACCCCTCTCCCGCAAGCGGGAGAGGGGCTTTGTCATGCGGGCTTTGGATTTCAGAATGACCACGATCTACGGATTAAAAAACTGCGACACCTGCAAGAAAGCCACCAAGTGGCTGGACCGCTTCAACGTCGCTTACACCTTCGTCGATTACCGCGACAACAAGCCCAGCCCGGAAACCCTGCTCGAATGGGCCGGCAAGGCTGGTGGCTTCGCCGCGATGATCAACAGATCCTCAACCACCTGGCGGCAGCTGCCGGACAACCGCAAGTCGCCCGAGTCCGATGCCGAGTGGAAGCTGCTGCTGCGCGAATACCCGCAGCTGATCAAACGCCCGCTGGTCATCACCGACGACGACAACCTGAGCCAGGGCTTCAGCGACAACGGCTTCAAAGCCCGCTTCAACATCGCCTGATCCGCCACCGCACGTAGGAGCGGCGTAAGCCGCGAAGCCACCGATCCATAAGGCCGCCATGAACGACGTACTAGCCCTGACCTGCGACCTGATCGCACGCCCCTCGGTAACCCCGGAAGACGCAGGCTGCCAGCAGTTGGTCGCCGGCCGCCTCAACGCTGCCGGCTTCAACTGCGAGCACCTGCGTCTGGGCGAAGTCGACAACCTCTGGGCCACCCACGGCAGCGGCGCGCCGGTATTGGTACTGCTCGGCCACACCGACGTGGTGCCGACAGGCCCGGTCGAGGCCTGGAGCAGCGACCCGTTCAAGCCGGAAGTTCGCGACGGCGTGCTGTACGGGCGTGGCACTGCCGATATGAAGGGCAGCGTCGCCGCCTTCGTGGTGGCTGCCGAACAGTTTGTTGCCGCACACCCGAACCACCCCGGCACGCTGGCAGTGCTGCTGACCAGCGATGAGGAAGGCGACGCCATCGATGGCGTGCGCCACGTCGCCAGACTATTCGTCGAGCGTGGGCAGGGCATCGACTGGTGCATTACAGGTGAGCCGTCATCCACCGCCAAGCTCGGTGACCTGCTGCGTGTCGGCCGTCGCGGCAGCCTCTCGGCCAAGCTGCGCATCAAGGGCGTGCAGGGCCATGTCGCCTATCCGGACAAGGCAAAGAACCCGATCCATCTGGCCGCACCGGCCCTGGCCGAGCTCACCGCCCGCCATTGGGACGACGGCTATGAAAGCTTCCCGTCCACCAGCCTGCAGATCTCCAATATCAACGCCGGCACCGGCGCCAACAACGTGATCCCTGGCGAGCTGCAGGTGATGTTCAATCTGCGCTACAACCCGTATTGGAGTGCGGACAAGCTGGAAACAGAGATAGGTGCGCTGTTGGACCGTCATGGCTTGGATTACGACCTGCATTGGCACCGTAGCGGTGAACCGTTCTATACCCCGGAAGGCCGTCTGCGCAGCGTTGCGCGTGACGTACTGGCCGAGTTCGCCGGTGCCGCGCCGGAAGAAAGCACCGGCGGTGGGACCTCCGACGCCCGTTTCATCGCTCCCTTGGGCGCGCAATGCATCGAGGTGGGACCGGTGAATGCCAGCATCCACCAGGTCGATGAGAACGTGCGCGTGGCCGACCTGGAAGCGCTGCCTGACCTGTACCGGAAGCTGATCGAAAAACTGCTGGACTGAACTGTTACGGTGCAGGTGCACAATCTTGCCGGGGGGGCGAGATGGACAGGGTTCAAATGTGGTTCCGTATTGGGCTGATGGCCCTTGTGCTGGTATGCGTGCCGCCGTTCGCGCACGCCAGCACCACGATGCATGGCTTGCCATTGCTACGGCAGTTCGCCGCCAGCCAACTGCCGGGGTCGCCGACCTATCCAGACGTGGTGGTTGACCGCGCAGGTAATCTTTACGCCGCCAGTGGCGAAGGGGTGATGATCTTCCGCAGCGGTGTATGGGAGCTGCTGGAGGCTGCTGGCGAAGCGCCGGTGTACTCGATCATGCTGGCGCGCGATGGCAGCATCTATGCCGCCGGTGCGGGTGTGTTCGGGCAACTGCGACGTCTGCCAGACGGCACGCACAGATTCATCGACCTGTTGCCACGCTTGGCCAATGCTGGCTTGGTGCAGAGTCCAGTGGAGGTCTATTCACTGGGAGAAACGTCCCGTGGCATTCATGCGGTTAGCGCCGGGGCATTGTTCGTGCTCGAAAAGGATGGCAGCACTACGCGGCTACAATTTCCAGCCGGTGCGCGTGCGCGCCCGCTGGTGGCAGGCGATGTGGTCTATTTCCGGGTTCCCGGGGAAGGCCTATACCGCGTGGACGGGGTCGCAATGGTTCGTGTCGAGGGCATGGATTCACTGGCAAAATTGCGTGTCCCCGCCGCCTGGGCGTATCGCGGCGGCTTGTTGTTTGCCGCTGCCGATGGTTTCCATTTCAGTGATGGCAAGCATCTGCGCAAGCTCGATACCGAGGCTGATGCCGCGTTCCGTCTGCATGAGCCGTATACCGGCATTGCCTTGGCCGATGGAGGCTTCGCGATAGGTAGTTTCGACGGCACCATCATGCGCTTCTCGCCTGGCTTGCGCCTGCTCGATAGTTTCGCTGCCTGTGCGGGCGAGATGCACGATCTGGAGGAAGATCGCGAAGGTGCGGTATGGATCTCCGGCGAAAATGGAATCGCACGCCTGCGCTGGTCGCTGCCTTGGACGCGCTATGGGCGCCTGCAGGGGCTGAGCGGACGCATCTTCGACAGCACCTGGTACGACGGTCGCCTATGGGTGGCGAGCACGGGTGTGTGGAGCGCGCAGCCCTCTGCGGCCGGTACGCCGATGTTCTCGCAACTGCAGTGGTCGCGCCGGGATCTGGAAACCTTCGCGCTGGAAGGAACAAGCGCTGGGCTCCTGATCGGGGATCGCTACGGTCTGGCGGTGCTCGATCCCGGGCAAACGCAACCACGGCGGCTGCTGCCCTCGATGCTGGGTGACAGCGTCAGCAAGCTGGTGCCCTCGGTGTACGACGGCAAGCGCATGTTCGCGGTGAGCAACAGCAGAGTCATCGTGCTTGGCCAACGCGACGGGCGCTGGCAGCTGCAGGCGCAATGGAAGATCGGTGGCCGGGCGGCTGACGGGCTATATGAAGTCGCCGCTGGCGAGTTGTGGGCTGGTGACGCCGGCGGTGGCGCGAGGCGTTGGCGTTTTGCGGCGGATAGTGGCCGGTTGCTCGCGGAACAGCGTTTTGGGGCGGCGCAGGGTCTGCCTGTCGCGGCGGGGCAAGGCACCCGTTTATTCCGTAGTGATGGCGTGCTGTATGCGATCTCCGGCAAGCAGGTGCATCAATTGCAGGGCGAGCAGTTCGTTGCCGCTGCGTTGCCCGTGCTGCCGGGGCTACAGGCGCCGATGGAATTGGAAGGCAGGGACAATACCAAGGGAAGCTTCGCTTGGACGGCACGGCAGTTGTGGTGGCGCAAGCCAGGTGCCAGTACGTTCAAGCTACAGCAGGTCAGCGACAGCCGCGTCCCCGGCTTCATGACAGTCGCCCTGCACAGCGATGGGCAACTGCGCGTGGTTACCCGCGACAGCGTGCTGCAGCTGGATCCTGCTGCGGTTGAATCCACCGCAGCAGCACCGCAGGCGCGGCTTGACCGCGTCGAACTGCAAGGCCCGAATCACCCGCCAGTGTTGCTGCCGTTGTCGCCGCATACGGTGCCGCACCTGCCAGCCGGCGCGGGCTTGGCCTTGCGCTTCGGCGTACAGGGCATGGAGCCGGAGGTCGAGTTCCGCTATCGGATGGAGGGGTACCACGACGAATGGTCGCCGTGGGCGGCCGGACGCGAGCTGACCTACCAGCGCTTGCCGGCTGGGGCGTACGCCTTCCAGTTGCAGGCGCGGATGATGGGTGGCGCGCCGACCGAGACGATGCGCTACCGGCTGCAGATTGCGCCGTTCTGGTATCAGCGACCGTGGGTGCGGGTTGCCTTTGCTGTAGCCGGCTTGTTGCTCATTGTGATGGTGGTGCGTTTACGTACGCGCGCCATCAACGAACGCAACCGCTTGCTGGAACAGAAGATCAGCGAACGCACGGCCGAGCTGCAACGTGCCAACTCCCGGCTATCGGCTTTGGCCGTGACCGACGGGCTCACCGGTATCGCCAACCGCCACGCGATGGAGAAGGCCTTGCCGCGTGCCTGGCAGCGCTGCTCGGAGCGGCAGGAACCGTTGGCGGTGATGATGATCGACGTGGATCACTTCAAGCAGTTCAACGACACCCACGGCCATCATATTGGCGACCTGCAGTTGCGTCGCGTGGCGCAGACGCTGGCCGCGCAGGTGACCGGTGCCGAAGAGCTGGTCGCGCGCTACGGCGGAGAGGAGTTCGTGCTGATCCTGCCGGGTTGCGACGAGCAGATGGCATTGGCGCGCGGTGAACGGCTTCGCAGTGCGGTGGAGCAGGTGACTGGTGCGGCAGGTCAGCGGGTGACGATCAGTGTCGGTGTGGCGGTTTGCACCCCGGTATCTGAGGGAGACCCGATGGCATTGGTGCGCTGCGCCGATCAAGCGCTGTACCGGGGCAAGCGTGAGGGGCGGAATCGGGTGGATGTTGCCAGCCTTCAAGAAGATGCCTAGCCGATGGTGGCTGCAGGCAATATCAATTCGGCCGTTTGTCACACTGCACGCGTAGCGTGGTCTGCGGGCTGAGGTGGGTGCCGGCGCTGCGTCGCGCGTGCATGTCGGAAGCAAATCTTCCGCCAGAGCAGCGCAATATGGCTATAGTGCCGGTGTTGGACATCGCTTTCAGTTTGGCTGGATGAAAGTCGCTCACGGTCCAGAGGGGCGATGCGAGCTGAAGAATCCTGCGTTGCTTGCACAAGCGTGGCGTTGCTCCGCCACATCGGCTTAACTCAGACCCTGGTCCAAGGAAGACATGAGTCACATACAGCGTTTTCAGACAAGGCAAGCCAGCGTTGCGGATATCGGGACGCTGGTTGCGCTCTTTGACGCCTATCGGGTCTTTTATGGCAAGCCCAGCGATCTGGTGCTGGCGCGCACGTTCCTGCTGGAGCGCTTCCAGCACAACCAGTCCGTGATCTTTCTTGCGCTCCGGGACAGCGGTGCTGCAGTCGGATTCACACAGCTTTATCCCAGTTTTTCGTCCGTTTCCGCGGCCCGCAGCTTCATCCTCAACGATCTGTTTGTAGTTCCTGAGGCGCGGCGTACCGGGGTCGCTGCCCAGCTGTTGGGGGCTGCGGCAGACTATGGGCGTGCGGTTGGTGCGATACGGCTTTCGCTGTCCACGGCTGTCAGCAATGAATCCGCACAGGCGCTGTATGTATCCGAGGGCTGGGTGCTTGATACCGACTTTCATGCTTACAGCCTCTCGCTGTAAGTCCAGTAATGCCGTCCGACCGACGGCTCTGGAGTCAATCAACAATCAATCCAAACGCAGCCAACGCCGCCGCAGCCTGCCGCTGTGAGATCACCGCTTTCTTGAAGTATTTCGTATCCATCACGTTGAGCCCGCTGATATCGGTATTGCGCAGGTCGGCGCCTTCGAAGCGGGTCAGTCGGGTCTGTGCGTTGCGCAGGCTGCCACCAGTGAACACGGCGTCGCGGAAGTCGCAGCCGGACAGGTCGGCGTCGGAGAAATCCATGCCTTCCAGTTCTGCCTTGCGGAACGACATTCCACGCAGGTCGGCGCTGACCAGCAGACAGTCGCGGAACTCCAGCGCCCAGCCGCTTACTTCCTGCAGGTGGGCGCCGGTCAGCTTGCAGTCCTTGAATTGCACCGACGACAACGTGGCGCGGCGCCAGAAGCTGTTGTTGAGGTCGCAGTGATCGAAGCGCGAGTCACTGACTTGGGCGGAACTGAAGTCGCATTGGCTGCCGCGGCATTTCTGCCACTGGCTTTCTTCCAGTGATGCGGCCAGCCAGTTTGCCTTGCTCAGCGAGCACTGTTTGAACTGGTAGCCATCCATATCCAGGCGCGAGAAATCGCCGTCATCCAGCGTGCAGGATTCGAACACCGCTGCACGCGGATGCGCACGGATGATCTGCTGCATGCGTGCGCGGTCGATGGTTTCTTCGCGGAAAACCGGAGTGCTCGTCATGTTCAATTCTGCTGGTGCCAGTGGGTCATTCTGCGCGACATCGATCTACTGAGGCAGTCTTGTCGCGCCGGATGTTGTGTGTACAGACCTGGTCGATCTACTCGAAGATGAAGAATGGCGGCGCGATGGCCCGGCGCCAATACGACTCATCAGCCAGATAGAACTCCTGTGCCTTGGCGCGCGCGAACCATGCTGCCGCTGCTGTTTCATCCTTCTGCAGGCCCTTGCTGCCGCGACCCAGCGCCAGCCCGCTGAAGTATTGGCCGTAGACATTGCCTTGCTCGCCAGCGCGCTGGTACCAGCGCAGCGCCTCGTTCATATCCTCGGGCATGCCAATGCCAGCTTCGTGCAAGGCGCCGAGATCGACCTGGGCCTCGGCATCGCCACGTGCGGCCTGCCGTTGGATGCGGGCGATGGCTGTATTGGTGGAGGGCTGGTCTGCGGCGAGACGTGCAGCATCGGTTGAGCTTCGGGTTGCCTTGCGCAACGCGTCCAACTTGTACAACTCACGCATATACACCGCCGAGCGCAGCCGCCAGCGCAGGGCGCCGGTCATGTCACCCTGGCGTTCGTACAAGCGCGCCAGGTCGTGCATGGCATACGGCGAGCCGTGGTAGGCGGCGCTGTGGTACCAGCGCAATGCCTTGCGTGGCGATGGTTTGAAGCGAACGTCCTCGGGCTTCTGCGGTTCGTCACCGCTGTCCAGGCGGCCGCGCTCAAGGATACTGCCCAGTTGCTCTTCGGCGCCGGTGCTGCGGTGGCTACGTGGCGTCGTCGCCGCTGCGCGTGCATACCAGTCCAGTGCGCGCGGGTCATTCCAGGCCTGGTACATCTTGGCGACCCGTAGGGCGGAATCGAACTGGCCGTCAGCGGCTGCGGACAGCGCATCGCGTTCGGTGTCGCTGGGCGGGCGGGTGTTGGGCGTTGTCGCGCAACCGAGCAAGGTGAACAGGGACAGGGCGTACAGCAGCACGCGGGGCGTGGGACGGGGCATCCAGCAGGTCCGGGCAAGGCGGCGGGCGATTATCGCGGAGTGCGCCGGCCCGGGCGCTGAATCGGTTGCCAAAGCAACAGTTGCGCGGGCGTCGAAAGCGGGATACGGTCAGCGCCATGTCCTCGTTCCTGGCCACCGCCGTCAACAATAACAACCGCAATAATCTGCGCGCGAATAATCGTGCGCGGCCACTGCGGGACTGCGACCAGAGCTAGAACAGGCAACACGCTCAGGACACCAGAAAACCCGCATCGGCCGATGCGGGTTTTTTTGTGGCCGGGGCGGGAACACCGAGCGGCTGCAGGTCTTCAAGCCGTTGCTTCCAATGTTTGTCCCCACACAACCCAGGAGCTTTCCCATGTGTTCCATCTTCGGCATTTTTGGCCTGCAACCCGGTGACGACCTGCAGGCGCTGCGTCGGCAGGCGCTTGAACAATCCCAGCGCCAGCGGCATCGCGGCCCGGACTGGAGCGGTGTTTACGTAGACGAGGGCGCAATCCTCGTGCATGAGCGCCTGGCCATTGTCGACCCGGCTGGCGGCTCGCAGCCGCTGTTATCCGATGACGGCCAGCTGGCGCTGGCGGTGAACGGTGAGATCTACAACCACCAGGAGCTGAAGAAGGAACTGACCCAGCCCTACGCCTTCCAGACCGGCTCGGATTGCGAAGTGATCAATGCGCTGTACCGTGAAGACGAGCCGGCGTCCTACTTGAACAGGCTCAACGGCATCTTCGCGTTCGCGCTGTGGGATCGCGAAAAGCAGCGCGTGATCATCGCCCGTGACCCGATCGGTGTGGTGCCGCTGTACTGGGGCCACGACAAGCAGGGCCGGCTGTGCGTGGCTTCGGAGATGAAGTCGTTGTCCGACACCTGTGCCGATGTGGCGCAGTTCCCGCCCGGCCATTGGTATGACAGCAGTACCGATACGCTGAGCAAGTACTACCAGCGCCCGTGGCGCGACTACGCTGCAGTCCAGGGTGTAGACGTGTCGCTGGTTGAGCTGCGCGAGGCCTTCGAGCGTGCCGTGCACCGCCAGCTGATGACCGATGTGCCGTATGGCGTGCTGCTGTCCGGCGGTCTAGATTCGTCCTTGGTCGCTGCAGTTGCGGCACGTTATGCGCGCAACCGCATCGAAGACGGTGGCCAGAGTGAAGCCTGGTGGCCACGCCTGCACAGCTTCGCGATTGGTCTGAAGGGCTCGCCGGATCTGGCCGCCGCCGAAGTGGCCGCAGCTGCGCTGGGGACCGTGCATCACGGCTTCGAGTACACCTTCGAAGAAGGCCTGGACGCGGTGCCGGAAGTGATCCGCCACGTAGAAACCTATGACGTCACCACCATCCGCGCCTCGACCCCGATGTTCCTGCTGGCGCGCCGGATCAAGGCAATGGGCGTGAAGATGGTGCTGTCCGGCGAAGGCAGCGACGAGATCTTCGGCGGCTACCTGTACTTCCATAAGGCGCCGAACGCGCTGGAATTCCACGAAGAGCTGGTGCGCAAGCTCGATGCGCTGAACAACTACGATTGCCTGCGCGCAAACAAGTCGATGATGGCCTGGGGCGTGGAGCCGCGCGTACCGTTCCTGGACCGCGAGTTCCTCGACGTGGCGATGAAGATGGACGCGAGCCACAAGATGATCGACAAGGCCAGCGGCCGCATCGAGAAGGCGGTGCTGCGCGAAGCCTTCGAAGGCTATCTGCCCAAGGAAATCCTATGGCGGCAGAAGGAGCAGTTCAGCGATGGTGTCGGCTATGGCTGGATCGACGGACTGAAGGCGCACGCCGAGGCGCAGGTCAGTGACCGCGTGCTGGCAGCGGCCGACAAGCGCTTCCCGTACAACCCGCCGCAAACCAAGGAAGCGTATTACTACCGTCACGTGTTCGAGCAGTTCTTCCCCAGCCATGCGGCATCGGAAACGGTGCCGGGCGGCAAGTCGATCGCCTGCTCGTCACCGGCGGCGATTGCCTGGGATGCCAGCTTCGCCAGCATGGCCGATCCGTCGGGTCGTGCCGTAGCCGGTGTGCACGAGCAGGCGCTGGCAGGCTGACAGCTCAGCAGAAGATCGGCCTGCATTGGCCTTCAAAGCCCCTCTCCCCCTGCGGGAGAGGGGTGGGGAGAGGGGCCGCTTCTCACACCGCAAAAACCGCTGCATGTGACTACGAAATTGCAGCTACTTCCTCGGTACTCAGTCAAAGGGATTTTCGATGCGTGCTTGTTCGTTATTGATGTTTGGCCTGCTTTGCAGTTCGTTCGCCCATGCCAGTGACGTTCCTTTGGAGCGCCATCAATTGGGTACCTGGGAAGCAGATATCGGCTATACCGGGGTGGTGCGCGACGGCGACACTTTGCATGTTTCCGGTGTGCCCTGCAGAGGCGCGGACATGCAGGCCGCGGTGCGGGACTGCTACGGCAAGCTGACGAAGATCCTGCTGCAGTTTGATGCTGACAGCAGCCAGGTGGTGAAGGAAACCGTGTTCACCACCGATATGGACGGCTTGATCAAGGCCATCCCCGACCGCAAGACCTTCTTTGCCGACGGCAAGTATCCAGCGGCGAGCTGGGTGCAGATCAGCCGCCTGTTCGACGCCGAGGCCAAGCTTGAAGTGGAGTGGACGGTGCGGTTGAAGTAAGGCCGGAACCCAGACCCGTCGTTTGTGGGAGCGGCGTAAGCCGCGAAGCAGGAACTCCATCAGATTGCACATGCATCAAGGGCTCGAGCAGATCCAGCTTCGTGGCTTACGCCGCTCCCACACTCAGATGCCAGCCGGGGCAAGCGAAGTGCCCCGGGAATGCTGGCATAAATATGGAACACTCCTGATCTCTGCGTACAAACGTTTGCTGCCTCAGCGCGGGCTCAAGCTCAAATTGTGCGCGGGCTGACCTGGCAGGAATGGGGTCGGCCTGCCTTCCACCCAGTCGTCGTGGCCAGCGCCCCAGAACGGTGACAATGGATGGCCGCTCTGGCCGCCGGGCATATGCACGATGCCATCGGCTTCGTGGCCGGGTGACACCACCATGCGCTCGGATGCGCCGAACTTGGGCCCGACTACCCGTGGCATATCGGCGTCGCCAGCCAAAGGCTGGGCCGGCATGCACAGCCAGCGTTTGAACAGGCCTGGCAAGGCTGCCGAGACCGGGTGGCAGATAGCGGCGGTGTTGCGCTCGCCCCAACTGCGCTCGGCCAGGTCTGGACCTTGCGCGGCAAGGTCGCTTTCAAGCTGACGGGCGCTGTCAGCCAGCAGCGCATCCCAGCTTTGGTATGGCGCTGGTAGTAGATTCGCCGGCCGTTGGCTGAGCAAGGGCCACAGCACGCCTTCGAACTGGGCAAGTTTGGGCGCGATGTAGCGCTCGCCCAACTGTGCCTTTGCAGGTGCCAGCAACGCACCCTCCATGTTGTCCATCAGGATGCCGCGGAATCCGCGTGCCATGCGGTAGCTGACCGAATCGGTGGAGGCGCGGCCCTGCCATTGGCGGCTGGCGGCTTCCAGTCGCTTCAGCGCGGGATCATCGCTGTGCTCGATGGTCTGCCGTAGCAGCTTCCACCAGCGTTCCATCAGCAGGGCGCGGTCGTCGAGCTGGATGGCCAGCAAGTCGCGCTCGTTGAAGCTTTCGTGGGCAAACAGTCCGTCGCGGATCTGCTTGGCACGTGCGCCGAAATCGTAGCCACCGTCACCGGCTTCGGCCAGGGCGGCACCGTCGAGCACACGAGCATTGGCCGTCCACAGGCGGTGATCGGGCGGGTCAATCAGCGAGGGTGCCTGGTCGGTGCGGATAGACCAAGGCAGGCAAGTGGACTGTGCGACAGCATCAGCTTGGCAGGCCGGGTCGCGCGCTGGTCTTGCACCGATCAGACGCCAAGCGATTCGACCGCTGCGGTCGGCAAGCAGCAGGTTCTGCGCGGGGACGCCGGAACGATCGGCCACCGCAAATGCGGCATCCAGATCGGCCGCCTTGGCCATGTCGATGAAACCCAGATGGACGGCACCTGCTTGCTGGCCTACCCAGCGTAATGCCAACAGGTGTCCGTCGGGCTCGTCATGCAGGATTGGGCCCCAATTGCTTTCGCGCACCAGCAGCATTTCCGGGCGGGCACCGGCAACGCCAATGGCTTCGTTGTAGGTACGTAGCGGCGCATCGGCTGGCACGCTGGTGTAGTCGGCGGTATCGATGTAGCTGTTGGTGAAGGCCCAGGCCACCCGCGTATTGCTGCCGACGATGACCGCCGGCAGGCCGGGCAGGGTAAATCCGGTGACATCGACCTTGCCTTCCGGTGCGGTCGGATCGGCATAGCGCAGGCGTGCACGGAACCAGATATTCGGCGCGCGCAGGCCCAGGTGCATGTCGTCGGCGATGATGGCGCGGCCGTCGACGGTCAGTGCTCCAGCCACTGCGAAATTGTTGCTGCCCGGAAAAGAATCGGCCGCCGCTGGCGGCCCGCCGACGCCTCTCTCCCGCGCAGCGGGAGAGAGGGGGACCGCTTGCGAAGCAGGCGGTGGAGTGAGGGCCTGCGCGATAAAAGAATCGGCCGCCGCAGGCGACCCGCCTACGCCTCTCTCCCGCATAGCGGGAGAGAGGGGCACCGCTTGCGAAGCAGGTGGTGGAGTGAGGGCCCGCGTGGTGCCTGCAATACGCAGGTCCAGCGTTGCTGCATCCGGTAACACCGCATCGCCACGGGGCGCGCCGAACAATGGTGCATCCCAGCTGCTGCCGTCATGCGCCAGCAGCGCATACAGCGCCGGTGGCACCACGCTGCGGATGCGTGCCATCGCGAGTTCGCGGGAGTTGGTCGGGTCCTGCAGATCGGCGTACATCGCCAGCCCGGTCAGCACCGTATCTTCCAGCTCCCACGGACGCGGTTGCTGGCGCAGCAGTAGATAGGGCCAAGGCCGCACCGGCAGCGCGGCAAGGCCTGCATTGACCCCGTCGCGGTAGGCTTCGATGACACCGCGCTTGTCACCCAAGGCCGCGCCCAGGTTCTGCTGGGTATGGGCGCGCAGCCGGTGCACGCGCATGCGCTTGTCCAGCGGCAAGGCCTTGGCGCCGAACAGTTCGGATAGCTCGCCAGCGGCCGAGCGCCGCATCAGGTCCATCTCGAAGAAGCGTTCCTGCGCATGCACATAGCCCAGGGCACGGGCCATATCGGTCTCGTTGGCGGCCTCGACGGTGAGTACTCCCAGGGCATCGCGCTGGATGCTGACCGGGGCGGATAGCCCGGGCAGGGCCAGTTCCCCGTCCAGCTGCGGCAGGCTGCCGCGCAGCAGCCCCCAGACGACCAGCAGCGCTACCAGCAACAGCCCCAATACAACCCAAAGCGAACGCAGCAGCCAACGCAGCACAGGCCTACCCCCGGTAGCGGTTCTGTCGCGATTGTAGACAGCTTGTGAAGCTGAAAGAGAGGGAATCGCAACTGAAAGTGATTCTGATTAGATCATTGGGTTTTCAGATGGGGCACCCTATGCACCATCGAATCATCAGGAGCATCCCCATGCAGGGCAAACCCGAAGTTATTGAGTGCCTGAAGGAGCTGCTGCGCGGCGAACTGGCTGCGCGCGACCAGTACTTCATCCATTCCCGTCGTTATGAGGATCAGGGCCTGCTGGCGCTGTACGAGCGTATCGGTCATGAGATGGAAGAAGAGACCGAACATGCTGATGCATTGCTGCGTCGCATCCTGTTCCTCGGCGGCAACCCGGACATGCGTCCGCACGGCTTCGAGCCGGGCGTGACGGTGATGGAGATGCTGGAAAAGGATCTACAGGTGGAGTATCAGGTGCGTGCCAATCTGGCTGCCGGCGTGAAGCTGTGCGAAGCACAGGGCGACTATGTCAGCCGCGACATCCTGCTTGTGCAGTTGCGTGACACCGAAGAAGACCATGCCTGGTGGCTGGAGAAGCAGCTGGGCCTGATCAAGCGCATTGGTCTTGAGCTGTACCAACTGAGCAAGATGGACGCCAAGGGCGCTGCGGCGCATTGATTTTGTAGTGCCGACCCATGGTCGGCATTTTGAATCTATCGGTAACGCCCTTGCCGACCATGGGTCGGCACTACAGGGGCTTGATCGGCACCGTGGGTCTATCGGGTAATGCCCGTGCCGGCCATGGGTCGGCGTTACAGGCGTTGTAGCCTGTAGACGGCGGTGGATAGCGCGCTTACGCCGTCGGCGCGGAAGTCCGGCTGCTGGTCGAGGATGTCGCGGCGTTCCAGCAGGCCGGCCTGCCACGGACTGGCGAACAAACGCTGCACTTCGGCTTCCTCCACTGAGAACGGCGGGCCTTGCTTCTCGTCCTGCGGGTATTCCAGGGTGATCAGCACACCCTGGCAACCTACCGGCAACTGCCCGTACAAGGTGTCGCGGTAGTGCTGGCGCAGGTGCGGCGGCAAGGCGATCAGCGCAGCGCGGTCATAGACGCTGGCGATATCCCCCAGCAGTTCCGCATCCAGCGCGAAGGCATCGCCACAGATGATTTCAATCGGCCCGGCGCTATAGTGCTCGCCGTATGGGCTGCTGTGGCGCTGCGGGGTGATGTCGGCTTCGGCGAAGAATTGCTCGATGGCCATTGGTGACAATTCAACGCCGAGCACGCGGTGGCCCTGCGCCGCCAACCAGTGCATGTCCAGGGTCTTGCCGCACAGCGGTACCAGTACGCGGCTGCCTTGCGGCAGTTCAAGCTCGGGCCAGTGCTTCTGCAGCAGCGGCATCACCTCGCTGCGATGAAAACCGATTTGACCGTTCTGCCAACGTTGCAGCCAGAAGTCGGGTTGCATGGGGTTCTCCAGTTGGGTGTGCTTTGCAGATTGCTTTGCTGTTTGTGGGAGCGGTGTCAGCCGCGAAGCTGATAGCAATGGATCGATGGTGATTTGTGGTCGCTGATGTTGGTTGGATCTGTGGCTTCGCGGCTTACGCCGCTCCCACAAACACAAGCAAAAAAGAAGGCCGGGCAATGCCCGGCCTTCTCTTGATTACTGGACTTCGAGGCCTTCGACCTTCTGCCAACCCCGCGGCAGCAGATGCCCGCGCGTCGCCCGTGTTCCCAGATACGTTTCCAGGTCCTTGAACGACAGGTTCATGGTGCGCTGGCCACTGCGTACCTGCAGGGTGTTTCCCGGGCCTACCGCGACCACCGCTACCACGCGCTCGGTGGAGAGCTTGGCTTTGGGGATCTCGATGATCTTGTTGCCCTTGCCCTTGTCCAGCTCGGGCAGCTCGCTGGCCGGGATGGCGAGCATGTTGCCGGCGCTGGTGACAGCAACGATCCGGTCGGTTTCTGGGTTGGCGACCAACGACGGGGTCAGCACTGCCGAACCAGTGGACAGGTTGAGCATCGCCTTGCCGGCCTTGTTGCGGCCGGTGAGGTTCTCGAAGCGGGTGACGAAACCATAGCCGTGCGTGGACGCCAGCACGAAGCGGGTGTTGTTGTCGCCACTGGCCACGGTGACGAAGCTGCTGCCCGAGGCCGGTGAGAAGCGGCCGGTCAGCGGCTCGCCATTGCCACGTGCCGAGGGCAGGGTATGCACCGGCGTGGAGTAGGCGCGGCCCTCGGTATCGAGGAAGGCCACCTGCTGGGTGCTGCGCGTACGCGCCACTGCCAGCAGGCTGTCGCCGTCGCGGTAGTTCAGGGTTGAGCCGTCGACGTCGTGGCCCTTGGCCGCACGTACCCAGCCCTTCTCCGACAGCACCACGGTCATCGGTTCGCTGGGCACCAGCTCGGTTTCGTCGATGGCCTGGGCGGCACCGCGCTGGACCAACGGCGAGCGGCGCTCGTCGCCGAACTTCTTGGCGTCGGCCAGCAGTTCGTCCTTGACCAGCTTCTTCAGCTTGGCGCTGCTCTGCAGGATCGACAGGATTTTGTCGCGCTCCTTGGCCAGCTCATCCTGCTCGCCGCGGATCTTCATTTCTTCCAGGCGCGCAAGCTGCTTGAGCTTGGTTTCCAGAATGTAATCGGCCTGGTCTTCGCTCAGTGCGAAGCGCGCGATCAACGCGACCTTGGCATCGTCCTCGGTGCGGATGATGCGGATCACTTCATCCAGGTTGAGGAAGGCAATCAGCAAGCCTTCCAACAGGTGCAGACGACGCTCAACCTTCTGCAGGCGATGGTTGAGGCGGCGGGTGACCGTGTCCTGGCGGAAGCGCAGCCATTCGCTGAGCAGCATCTTCAGGTTCTTGACCTGCGGACGACCATCCAGACCAATGACATTGAGGTTGACGCGGTAGCTGCGCTCAAGGTCGGTGATGGCAAACAGGTGGCCCATCAGCTGCTCGGCATCGACGCGGTTGGAACGCGGCATCAACACCACGCGCACCGGGTTGGCATGATCGGATTCGTCGCGGATGTCTTCCAGCCACGGCAGCTTCTTGGCGCGCATCTGCGCGGCAATCTGCTCGATCACCTTGGACGGCGACACCTGGTGCGGCAGCGCATCGATGACGATGTTGGCGCCTTCTTTCTTGAAGGTGGCGCGTGCGCGCACGCTGCCGTTGCCGGTCTCATAGATGTTCCGCAGGTCCGACGGCGAGGTGATGATCTCGGCGGTGGTCGGGTAGTCCGGGCCCTTCACGTGCTCGCAGAGCTCGGCGATGGTGGTGTCCGGCTCGTCGATCAGGCGCACCAGTGCGCTGACGATCTCATTGAGATTGTGCGGCGGCACGTCGGTGGCCATGCCCACGGCGATGCCGGTGGTGCCATTGAGCAGCAGGTGCGGCAGGCGCGCCGGCAGCCAGGTTGGCTCTTCCAGGGTGCCGTCGAAGTTCGGGGTCCAATCTGTGGTGCCATGGCCCAGCTCGCCGAGCAGCATCTCGGCAATCGGGGTCATCTTGGATTCGGTGTAACGCATGGCCGCGAACGACTTGGGGTCGTCGCTGGAGCCGAAGTTGCCCTGGCCCTCGATCAGCGGATAGCGGAACGAGAACGGCTGCGCCATCAGCACCAGGGCCTCGTAGCAGGCGCTGTCACCGTGCGGGTGGTACTTACCGATGACGTCACCGACAGTGCGGGCGGACTTCTTGGGCTTGGCGGCAGCGCCCAGGCCCAGTTCGCTCATCGAATAGATGATGCGGCGCTGCACTGGCTTGAGCCCGTCGCCGATGAACGGCAGGGCGCGGTCCAGTACCACGTACATGGAGTAGTCGAGATAGGCGCGTTCAGCGTATTCGCGCAGTGGCTGCTGTTCGAAGCCATGGTAAGCGGGGCGTGCAGAATCAGTCATTGCGGGTAGGTGCTACCTGTTGTGCGGGGCCAAGGCGGGGACCGCCGGCTTCCTGATCCGTCGATTATCCGGATGGCGGCGGCGATGCCAAGCGCGGCGACTGTCCTGGTGAAGGTGGTGTCATCGATTCACTACATATGCGTAACGGTGAATTCATTTCTTGGTGAAAATATTCCATGGAATATATTTCCAGTTGGAAATAAAATGCTGCCGCATGAACACCCCTTTACCTGTACCCCCAAGCTTTGGCCTGCTGATGCGCCAAGTGGGCGACGGGCTGGTGCGCCAGCTCGACGCGACCATGGCCGAGGAAGGCCTGGGCATTGGCTTCACCCATTACGTAGGGCTGAAGGTGCTCTCGCAGATGGCACCGTGTACTGCCGCCGAGCTTGGCCAAGCCATCAATCAGGTGCCCAGCGCGGTTACCCGTCTGCTGGACCGGCTGGAGGCGTTGGGTGCAGTGCGGCGTGAGCCGCATGCGCAGGACAGGAGGGCCTTGCAGATCGTAGTGACCGACGAAGGTCGCGCGCTGTGGCAGCAACTCAAGGTGCGCGGTGACCGGATCATGGATCTGGCCCTGGGCGACCTGACTGCCGCTGAGCATGACCAATTGTTTTCCCTGTTGACCCGGGTACGGGACGCCCTTTCTCCCCCATGAAAACTTCTCCTTTGAACTACGCGCGCCCGTTGTTGCTGGGCGCTTTGGTACTGGCGCTTGGCGCCTGTGCCAGCAGCCGTGGCCTGCAACCGCAGGGACATCTGCTTGACGCTGACAGCCTGCAGGCCGGGCGCAGCCTGGCCGGCGCGCCGCTCAGTGCCGCGGGCTTTCCGGCTGCCGACTGGTGGCGTGCATTCGCCGATCCACAGCTGGATGCGTTGGTCGCCGAAGGTCTGCGCAGCAATCCCTCGCTGGAAGCAGCCGATGCGCGCCTGCGCCAAGCGCAGGCACAGGCGTCCGGCGCCGATGCCGAGCGCAAGCCCAACGTGTCGCTGTCGCCCGGCTATACCGGGCTGACCTTGCCCAAATCAATGGCCGGTGATCTCGGCGGCGATTACATGGGTAGCGTGCAGGCGGTAGCCAACTTCAGCTATGGCGTAGACCTGTGGGGCGGCAAGCGCGCGAACTGGGAAGCGGCAGTGGACAGCGTCCATGCCTCGACGGTGGATGCGCAGGCCGCGCGGCTGGATCTATCGGCTGCCATCGTCCAGGCCTATGTGCAGCTTGCCCACGCCGGGCAGCTGCAGCGGGTTGCCAATGACGAACTGGCGCGCGCCGAAAAGACGCTTGAGCTCACCAACCAGCGCCGTCGCGCGGGAATCGACAGCAATCTGCAGGTAACCCAGGCGCAGGCCCGGTTGCCGTTGGCGCGTCAGCAGCAGTTGGCCGCGCAGCAGCAGATCGATTCCGCCCGTAACACCTTGGCGGCGTTGCTGGGGCAGGGCCCGGATCGCGGGCTGGATATTGCGGTTCCCGCAGAATTGAATCCGCTGGCCCTGCAGCTGCCAAGCGTGCTACCCAGCGAACTGCTGGGTCGTCGCCCGGACATCGTCGCTGCGCGCTGGCGGGTGGAAGCGGCAGACAAGCAGATCAAGGTCGCCAAAACCCGCTTCTATCCCAGCCTCAACCTGACCGCACTGGGCGGGGTGGTGTCGAAGAACCTGGACAGCCTGTTGCAGAGCGGCTCCACCTTCGGTTTGCTGGCACCGGCGCTGAGCCTGCCGATCTTCGACGGCGGCCGCCTGCGTGCCGGCTTGGCCGGCAGTGATGCCGAGTACGACCTGGCAGTGGCCAACTACAACCACACCGTGGTCGAGTCGCTGCGCGATGTGGCTGACCAGGTCACCGCACTGCGTTCGCTGGCCCAGCAGGTGCAGGCCCAGCAGCAGGCGCAAGCTACCGCGCAGGCCGCCTATGACCTTGCCCAGCAGCGCTACCGCGCTGGCATCGGCAATTACCTTGATGTGCTCGGCACGCAGGACCAGTTGCTGCGCAGCCAGCAGCAGCTGAGCAATCTGCAGTCACAGCAACTGCTGTCCTCGGTGCGCCTGAGCGCGGCATTGGGCGGAGGCTTCCAGCCTGACGCCACTGCCGAACCTGCTGTTGCCATCAACGCCAATTCGAATTCCTGAGACGCCTCCCCATGAGCCAGACCTCCTCCCCTGAAGCGGCAGCTGCCGCACCCAGTCGTCGCGGCAAGCTGCTGCGCGGCTTGTTGTTGATCATCGTGATCCTGTTGGTGGCATTTGCTGCGTGGTATTACTTCCTGGGCCGCTGGGCCGAGGACACCGATGACGCCTATGTCGGCGGCAACCAGGTGCAGATCACCCCGCAGATCACCGGCACGGTAGTGTCCATTGCCGCCGATGACGGCATGAAGGTGGAGCAGGGCCAGCTGCTGGTGCAGCTGGACCCGGCCGATACCGAAGTGGCCATGCAGCAGGCGCAGGCCAACCTGGCCAGCACCGTGCGCCAGGTGCGCGGCCTGTACCGCAGCGTGGAAGGTGCGCAGGCGGAGTTGAACGCACGTCAGATCACCGTCAAGCGTGCCCGCGAAGATTTCGCCCGCCGTCGTGACCTTGCGGCTACCGGTGCGATCTCGAACGAAGAGCTGGCGCATGCCCGTGACGAGCTGGCTGCAGCCGAAGCTGCCGTTGCAGGTTCGCGCGAAACCGTTGAGCGCAGCCGCGCGCTGGTCGATGACACCATCATCGCCACCCAGCCGGACGTGCAGGCTGCGGCCGCACAGCTGCGCCAGGCCTACCTCAACAAGGCCCGCGCCGGCATCGTTGCACCGGTGACGGGCTATGTCGCACGCCGCTCGGTGCAGGTTGGCCAGCGCGTGCAGCCGGGTGCTGCCTTGATGGCGGTGGTGCCGGCCGAGCAGATGTGGGTGGATGCCAACTTCAAGGAAACCCAGCTGCGCCACATGCGCCTGGGCCAGGAAGTTGAGCTGCGCTCGGACCTGTACGGCGGCGATGTGACCTATAAGGGGCACATCACCAATCTGGGTCTGGGAACCGGTTCGGCGTTCTCATTGCTGCCGGCGCAGAACGCCAGTGGCAATTGGATCAAGATCGTGCAGCGGGTACCGGTGCGCATCACCATCGACGCCAAGCAGCTTGCCGAACACCCACTGCGGCTTGGTCTGTCGATGAAGGCCGAGGTCAACCTGCACGACCAGAAGGGCACGGTGCTGCCGGTCGAAGCAGCCAAGGGCACGGTCTACGGCACCGAGATTTACAGCAAGCAGCTGCACGATGCTGACGCCATGATCCACAGCATCATCCAGGACAACCTGCCGCCGTCCGCGCGCGCCAGCTGAGGTCACCATGTCCGCTCAAGCTCCCACTGCACCGGCCGCACCTGCGGCTGGTGCAGGGCCGGCCAACGTAGCCCTGTGTACGGCCGGCCTGGCCCTGGCTTCGTTCATGCAGGTGCTGGATACCACCATCGCCAACGTCTCGTTGCCGACCATCGCCGGCAACCTCGGCGCCAGTTCGCAGCAGGCGACCTGGGTGATTACCTCGTTCGCGGTGAGTACCGCGATTGCCTTGCCGCTTACCGGCTGGTTGAGCCGTCGATTCGGCGAGGTCAAATTGTTCATGTGGGCGACGATCGCCTTCTCGATCGCCTCGTTGTTGTGCGGCATCGCCCAGAGCATGGGCATGCTGGTGGTATCGCGCGCGCTGCAGGGTTTTGTAGCCGGGCCGATGTACCCGATCACCCAGTCGCTGCTGGTGTCGATCTACCCCAGAGAGAAACGCGGGCAGGCGTTGGCCTTGCTGGCGATGATCACCGTGGTGGCGCCGATCGCGGGTCCCATCCTTGGTGGTTGGATCACCGACAACTACAGCTGGGAATGGATCTTCCTGATCAACGTACCGCTGGGCGTCATCGCGGCGGCCGTGGTTGGCAGCCAGCTGCGCCATCGTGTGGAAACCACCGAACGGCCGAAGATGGACTATGTCGGCTTGGTCACCCTGGTGATCGGCGTCGGCTGCCTGCAGCTGATGCTGGACCTGGGTAACGAGGAAGACTGGTTCAACTCGACCAAGATCGTGGTGCTAACCTGTATCGCCGCGGTGATGTTGGCGGTGTTCGTGATCTGGGAGCTGACCGACAAGGATCCGATCGTGGATCTGAAGCTGCTGCGGCATCGCAACTTCCGCGCAGGCACCCTGGCGATGATCGTCGGCTATGCCGCGTTCTTCTCAGTGGCGTTGATGATCCCGCAGTGGTTGCAGCGCGACATGGGTTACACCGCGATCTGGGCCGGTCTGGCGACTGCGCCCTTGGGCATCCTGCCGATCATGGTGGCGCCGGTGCTGGGCAAGTTCGGTAATAAGGTGGACATGCGCTATCTGGCGACGATTGCGTTCTTCGTATTGTCGATGACCAGTTTCATGCGCTCTGGCTTCAACCTGCAGGTCAACTTCGAACATGTCGCTGGCGTGCAGTTGTTGATGGGTGTTGGTCTGGCCTTGTTCTTCATGCCGGTGCTGCAGATATTGCTGTCCGACCTTGAGGGCCGCGAGATTGCAGCGGGCTCAGGTCTGGCCACCTTCCTGCGGACCTTGGGCGGCAGCTTCGCGGCATCGTTGACCACCTGGTTGTGGGCGCGTCGCACCCAACAACATCACGCTGATCTGACCGAACATGTGTCGCTGTACGACCCGGGCATGCACGATCAGGTGACAGCGATGGGGCAGGGCGACCTGCAGCATGGCGCAGCGGTGCTCAACGAGATGATCAATCACCAGGCATCGCAGATGGGCTTCAACGACATCTTCCTGCTGCTGGGCTGGGTGTTCCTGTTGATCATCGGCCTGGTGTGGCTGGCCAAGCCGCCGTTTGGTGCAGGCGGTGGTGCAGCGTCTGCAGGCGGGCACTAACCCCGGTTGTTGTAGGAGCGGCGTAAGCCGCGAAGCCGACACCAATGGAACTATAGCGAAGCCCGCAATCCGGTGGATTGCGGGCTTCGCCATTTGTGTAGTGTCGAGCCATGCTCGGCAATGGACTTACCGGTACAGCCCCTGCCGAGCATGGCTCGGCACTACGGTTGGGATTGCCGGTAAAGCTTCTGCCGAGCATGGCTCGGCACTACAAGCTGCAGGCACAAAAAAACCCGCTTTCGCGGGTTGTTTCGTTTGAGTCGTGGTGCCCGGGAGAGGACTCGAACCTCCACGGAGTTGCCCCCGCTAGCACCTGAAGCTAGTGCGTCTACCAATTCCGCCACCCGGGCGACTCAGGAGACGAATTGTGCCGAGTGTGAAGAAAGCTGTCAACGATTTGCGTGAAGAAATTTCACGTCGCTGTAAATCAACTGTAGAGCCGAACCATGCTCGGTAATGGCGTTACCGATAGAGCCTCTGCCGAGCATGGCTCGGCACTACGGGTGGATTGCTGGTAAGGCTTCTGCCGAGCATGGCTCGGCACTACATCAAAAATTGCGGGCACAAAAAAACCCGCTTTCGCGGGTTGTTTCGTTTGAGTCGTGGTGCCCGGGAGAGGACTCGAACCTCCACGGAGTTGCCCCCGCTAGCACCTGAAGCTAGTGCGTCTACCAATTCCGCCACCCGGGCGACTCAGGAGACGAATTGTGCCGAGTGTGAAGAAAGCTGTCAACGATTTGCGTGAAGAAATTTCACGTCGCTGTAAATCAACTGTAGAGCCGAACCATGCTCGGTAATGGCGTTACCGATAGAGCCTCTGCCGAGCATGGCTCGGCACTACGGGTGGATTGCTGGTAAGGCTTCTGCCGAGCATGGCTCGGCACTACATCAAAAATTGCGGGCACAAAAAAACCCGCTTTCGCGGGTTGTTTCGTTTGAGTCGTGGTGCCCGGGAGAGGACTCGAACCTCCACGGAGTTGCCCCCGCTAGCACCTGAAGCTAGTGCGTCTACCAATTCCGCCACCCGGGCGACTCAGGAGCGAGATTATGCAGGACGTTTCCGGTGCCGTCAACAATTTTGTGAAGGGCGGGCAAGCCAGCAGCAATTCCCAAACCCCGGATACGAAAAAACCCGCTTTCGCGGGTTTGATCTTGAAACGTGGTGCCCAGAAGAGGACTCGAACCTCCACGGAGTTGCCCCCGCTAGCACCTGAAGCTAGTGCGTCTACCAATTCCGCCACCTGGGCACTTCAGGCCGCGAATTCTGCAGAGGATGGCGGTCTTTGTCAACGCTTTTTCACAAACATCTGCAGTGATCGTGTGTGCGCCCTGTACACCTAGGTCCATGTACCATGCAGGCTGATGAAAAACAAAAAGACCACTGGGGCCGACAAGGCCCGCAAGTCCGCCACCGGCAGCAAGCCGGGCAAGGCGCCGGGCAAAGCCCCCAAAGCAAAAACCGCCAAGCTGCCGCCATGGATGCCGGAGAGTCTGTCCGCACCTGCGAAGCCCAGCGGCTCCAAGCCCGCCGGCTCCAAGCCAGGCAAGGCTGGCCCGGCCCGTTCCGGCGCGGCCAAGCCCGACAAACGCAAATTCACCGAGGACGCCGCACCGCAGAGTTTCGTGCGTGGCCGTCGCAAGCCGGGTCCGCCGGCTGCGGCCTTCGATGATCCCTATGCATCGCGCGAGGCCGAGCGTTACGCGCAGCCGATTGCCAGCCGCGAGGCCATCCTGCAGCTGCTGGATCGCTGCGAAGGCCCGCAGAACGCCGAGGAAATCGCCGCTGCTTTGGGCCTGACCGAACCGGATCGCGCCGATGCACTGGCCAAGCGCCTCGGCGCGATGGTGCGTGACGGCCAGCTGGTGCAGAACCGCCGTGGCGGTTTCGCGCCGGTCAGCCAGTTGAGTCTGATCCCCGGCGTGGTCATCGCCAATCCGGAAGGCTTCGGCTTCCTGCGCCCGGACGAGGGCGGCGATGACCTGTTCCTGTCGCCGTACGAGATGCGCAAGGTCATGCACGGTGATCGTGCCTTGGCCAACGTCACCGGCATCGACCGCCGTGGCCGCCGCGAGGGCGCCATCGCCCGCGTGCTGGAGCGCGGCGTCAATCGCCTGATCGGCCATTTCAGCGTTGAAGCGGGCATCAGCTATGTGGTGCCGGACGACAAGCGCATCCAGCGCAACATCCAGATCCCGGGCGACCTCACTGGAGGCGCCAAGGACGGGCAGCTGGTGGTCTGCGAACTGACCCATGCGCCGGATTCGCGCCGCCCGCCGATCGGCAAGATCATTGCCGTGCTCGGCGACAAGCTGACCCCGTCGCTGGTGGTGGAAACCGCCATCCACGGCCATGAGCTGCCGTACGAATTCCCGCCGGAAGTGCTGGACGAAGCTACGGCCGTTCCGCTGACGGTGGAAGCGTCGATGATCGGCAAGCGCGTGGATCTGCGCTCGATGCCGCTGGTCACCATCGATGGTGAGGACGCCAAGGACTTCGATGACGCGGTGTATTGCGAGCCGAACCGCGACGGTTTCCGTCTGGTGGTCGCCATTGCCGACGTCTCCAACTACGTGCGTCCTGGTACGCCGCTGGATGACGAAGCGCAGCGCCGCGCGACCTCGGTGTACTTCCCCGGTTTTGTGGTGCCGATGCTGCCGGAGACGCTGTCCAACGGCATCTGCTCGCTGCGGCCGAAGGAAGACCGCATGTGCTTCGTCTGCGACATGCAGATCGGGCGCGATGGCCAGGTCAGCGAGTCGAAGTTCTACGAAGCGGTGATGAATTCACACGCCCGCCTGACCTACACGCAAGTGTGGGCGGCGGTGGGCGAGGACGATGCGGACACCAAGGCCTTCATTGGCCCGTTGCTGCCGCAGATCCAGAACCTGCACCAGCTCTACCGTATCCTGTCCAAGGCGCGTGAGCGCCGTGGCGCCATCGAGTTTGAATCCTCGGAAGTGCGCTTCGTGCTGGACAACCGTGGCGAGGTCACCCAGGCCGGCATGATGGTGCGTAACGACGCCCACAAGCTGATCGAGGAGTGCATGATCGCCGCCAACGTCGAGGCCGCGCGTTACCTGCTGTCCAAGCACGTGCCGGCACCGTTCCGTGTACACGAGCGGCCGCCGGAGTCCAAGTTCGCCGACCTGCTGGAGTTCCTCAAGGAATTCAAGCTGAGTCTGCCGCCGTGGAGCAAGGTGCAGCCGGGTGATTACACCAAGCTGCTGAAAAAGGTACGCGAACGCCCGGATGCTGCCCTGCTGGAGTCGGTGCTGCTGCGCAGCCAGTCGCTGGCGGTGTATTCGCCGGACAACAACGGTCACTTCGGTCTGGCGTTGGAGGCGTATGCGCACTTCACCTCGCCGATCCGTCGCTACCCCGACTTGCTGGTGCACCGTGCCATCAAGTACGCGCTGACTGGCGGTCCGCTCGACAAGTACACCTATACCCCGCGCGAAATGGCGGCCTTGTCGCTGCAGTGCTCCGAGCGTGAGCGTCGTGCCGATGAGGCCGAGCGCGAGGTTGATGAGCGTTTCCGC
Source organism: Stenotrophomonas sp. STEN018 (assembly GCF_056760235.1). NCBI lineage: Bacteria > Pseudomonadati > Pseudomonadota > Gammaproteobacteria > Lysobacterales > Lysobacteraceae > Stenotrophomonas > Stenotrophomonas sp. STEN018. Next base: position 12,565 of record NZ_JBRREK010000018.1, on the reverse strand, counting down.
GCGGCATGGATGGAAAAGCACGTTGGCAGCCAGTTCGATGGCGTGATCAGCGGCGTGACCAGCTTCGGCCTGTTCGTCGAACTGTACGAGTCCAAGGTCAATGGTCTGGTCCACGTGACCCAGTTGCCGCACGACTATTACCAGTTCGACCCGATCCGCAAGACGCTGAGCGGCGACCGTCGTGGCAGTGAATTCCGTCTCGGCGACCGGGTCCGCATCCTGGTACTCAAGGCCAGCATGGAAGAGCGCAAGATCGATTTCCGCCTGGTCGAGGACAAGGACGGCAAGGTAGAGCCGCCGTCACCTGCACCGCAGGCCGAACGCGGCAAGCCAGCCAAACGCACCAAGCAGAAGTATTGATCCGACGCTGCTGCACAGAAGAGAAGGCCGGCGCATTGCGTCGGCCTTCTTTGTTCATGCCCGAACAGCAGGGCGAGCATCAACGGACCGCTCAGCCAAAGATGCCGTACATGGTCTGTTCGACACGACCGCTGGCCAGGTCGATCAGCAAGGCATCGTGGCCATAGCGCACCCACTCAAAGCCGATTGGTGGCGTTTCCAGGTCGAACAGCCAGTAGTCGGCCAAGCGGTATTCCGGCGCAAAGAACGGTGCAGGCAGGATGTCGCCGAAGTACCAGCTGCGGTCCACCCAGCCGCGGGGTGCCCGGTAGGGGCCGATGCTGTAGGTGCGGTGGGCACGGAAGTTGTGGTTGAACTGGCCGCGGTCGATGTTGGGTGGGCGGCGGTCCCAGCCTTGTGGTGGCGAAACCGGACGGTAGGCGCGTGGTGCGCGGAAGGCTTCCGGCGCCCGCCGTTGCATTGACTGGCCTTGGTGGGGCTGCATGCGATGGGGCTCTTCGGCGCTGGCGGCGCCAGCCAAGCTGCCAAGCAGCAGCACGGAGGCCAGTACGATTGGGGTGCGATTGCCGATCATGATCCGTTCTCCTGAAGGAGGAGTGGGCCGTTGCGGGCGGAGTGTCCGTCGGTTGAACTCCAGTGAGCTCAGCGTAGGCGGGGGAGTGTTATCGGCTGCCAAGGATCTGATTAAGAAAGATTAATCTGGTCACGGGCGTCGGCATGGGTTCAGTTTCGAGGCCCTGTGCCGGCAGTTTTCGGCGGGCGTTACTGATGCCGCGTGGCCCGATGGACTACCATTGCGCGTCTTCTATCCCGCACGCCGGTTGCAATGAGCAAGCAGAACCAATGGATCGTCGGCGTCAACGCCGTGGCTTCGTCAATTGAAAAGGACCCGGAAAACGTCCGCGAGGTCCTGATCGAGGCCGGCGCCAAGAACCCCCGCCTCGTTGAAATCGAGGAAGAAGCCCTGCGCAAGGGCATCGACGTACGCAAGGTCAACGCCCAGGCGTTGGGCGGCGTGGCCGGCCAGGTCCGCCACCAGGGCGTGGTCGCGCGCTATGCCGCGCCCAAGCTGTGGGACGAAAACGAGCTCAAGGGCTTGATCGAAGCGGCCGAAGGCAAGGCACTGGTGCTGGTGCTGGACGAGGTGCAGGACCCGCACAACCTTGGCGCCTGCCTGCGCAGCGCGGCTGCCGCTGGCGTCACCGCTGTAGTCATCCCCAAGGACAAGAGCGCCCCGGTCAATGCGACCGTGCGCAAGGTCAGCGCCGGCGCGGCTGACAGCATTCCGGTGGTGTCGGTGACCAACCTGGTCCGTTGCATCAAGGACATGCAGAAGCTGGGCGTATGGGTGTACGGCCTGGCCGGTGAGTCGGACACCACCATCCACAAGCTCGACCTGCGCGGCAACGTGGCGCTGGTGATGGGCGGCGAAGCCGACGGCATGCGCCGCCTGACCCGCGAAACCTGCGACCAGCTGGTGCGCATCCCGATGCCGGGCGACATTGAGAGCCTCAATGTATCCGTGGCGACGGGTGTGGCATTGTTCGAGGCTGTCCGCCAACGCCTGTAAGGAACACCATGCCCCGCACGCCGCATCGTCTTTTCCTCCGATTGACTGTGGCGCTGGCGGGGCTTTGCGTCCTGGGCGCCGCCGCCCAGGACGCACCTCGCGTACGCGCGCGTGAGCTGGGCGTCGCGCCCGGCATCTTCAGCCCCGGCAGCAACAACGCGATTACCGACGTGGCCGGCGTCCGCGTTGGCCAGGTGACGCTGAGTACCGGCAACACGGTGCGCACCGGCGTTACCGCGATCCTGCCGCATCCTGGCAATACCTACCGTTCGCGGGTGCCGGCGGCGCTGCATGTGGGCAACGGCTTCGGCAAATTTGTCGGCAGTACCCAGGTCAATGAATTGGGCGAACTGGAAACCCCGATCCTGCTGACCTGCACGCTATGCGTGTGGAAGGCGGCCGATGCGATGGCCGAGTGGATGCTGGCGCAGCCGGACATGAAGCAGGTGCGTTCGCTCAATGTCGTTGTAGGTGAGACCAACGATGGCGGTCTCAATGACATCCGCGCCCGGCCGGTCACCGCTGATGCGGTGCGTCGGGCATTGGAAAGTGCCAAGAGTGGGCCGGTGCAGGAAGGCAGCGTTGGTGCGGGCACCGGTACGGTGGCATTCGGCTGGAAGGGCGGCATTGGTACGTCATCGCGCAAGCTGCCGGAGAGCCTGGGCGGCTGGACCGTGGGCGTGCTGGTGCAGGCCAACTTCGGCGGCGTGTTGCAGGTGGAAGGTGCGCCGGTTGGGCGCGAGCTGGACCGTTATGCGTTCCAGAATGCAGTAGCTGCGCAGGGCAATGTACGTGGGCTTGCCGATGATCGCGGCGATGGTTCGGTGATCATCGTGGTAGCGACCGATGCGCCGTTGTCGGATCGCAACCTGCGGCGCTTGGCCTCGCGCGGGATGATGGGTTTGGGGCGTACTGGTAGTTCGGCATCCAACGGCAGCGGCGACTATGTGCTGGCGTTTTCGACGGCCGAATCGGTGCGGCGTGGGTTTGATGCGGCGCAGTTGCACACTACCGAGCTGGCAAACGAGCAGATGAGCGCGGTGTTCCAGGCCAGCGTGGATGCGGTGGAGGAGTCGGTCTACAACGCCTTGTTCATGGCGACCACGGTCAGTGGCAACGGGCAGACGGTTGAGGCGATTCCGCTGGACAAGGTGCGGGAGGTTCTGCAGCGGCATGGGGTTGCGCCGCCGGAGCGTTAGGTAACGCGGGGCGTTGCAGATTGCGGCAAAGCTGGACGAAGTCCCTTCTCCCGCGAGCGGGAGAAGGTGGTGCGAAGCACCGGATGAGGGGAGCTTTTGACTTTGCTTGAGGCTGTTTCTTTTCCCGCATGCGGGAAAAGGTGTCTCAAGAACCTGCCCTGCGAAGGCGGGGGAGTGCGAAAGGCGGAAGTGCGCGTTGCTCTGCTTTTTCTTGCCAGGAGCTTCCCCTCACCCCAACCCCCGCTCCGCGCCCCGGCCCTCGCGTCGCCGCGAGGGCGCTCCAAGAGTCGCGAACCAATGGTTCGCAAGCGCCTCTTTTCGCCCCACAAACGGGAGAGGGGCTTGAGCAGCTTCACTGCGGCTGTTGGGCCCCACCACCCAACGCCTTGTAAAGCGTCACATCGTTCACCAGCTGGCTGCGCTTGGTCTGCGCCAGCGACAGCTCTGCATTGCGACGGGTCTGCTCCGCTTCCAGCCATGTACGCAGATCCGTAGCACCAGCGCGATAACGCACCTCATACAAACGCGCGATCTCCACCGCCTCGTCATGCGAAGCCTGCGCCGCAGCCACCTGCTCAGCCAGGCGCATGCGCGCGGACAAGGCGTTATCCGCTTCCGACAGTGCGGTATACAGCGTGCGGCGGAAATCATTGGCGGCGATCTGGTAGGAAAGATCCGCTGACTTGATATCCAGTTGCATCTGCCGGAACTTCAAAAACGGCAGGCTCAAGCCCGCGCCCAAGGTCGCCACCGGATTGGTCAGCACATCACCCAGCGAAGTGGCAGAACTGCCTGCCGAGCCACTCAAGCTCAAGCTGGGGTAATAGCTGGTAGCCGTCACCTTGATGCTCTTCAACGACTGCCGCAGGCGCAGCTCGGCAGCGCGCAGGTCCGGTCGGCGTGCCAGCAACTCGGCTGGCATGCCTTCGACCAAGGACGGGCTCTGCGCGACATCCAGGTTCTGCGGTTCGTTCTCCAGCGGCCACGGTTGGCCATCGAGCAGCACCGTCAGTGCATTGCGGGTTTCCACCCGCTGCTGTTCCAACTGTGATTGCGCAGCCTTCTGGCTTTCGATGTTCTGCTGCGCCTGACGCACTTCCAGCCGCGATACACCGCCGGCATCGAACTGGGTCTGCACCAGCGATGCAGTGCGCTGCAGGCGCTCAAGATTGGCCTGGCCGGTAGCGATGGCTTGGTTGAGGTAACCCAACTGCCAGTACAACTCGGTGCTTTGACCGACTAGGCTCAGCGCCGTGCTCTGCAGATCCTGCGCGGTGGCCTGCGCTTCCCATCGGGCGATATCGCGCTGACCACGCAGCTTGCCCCACAGGTCCAGCTCCCAGCCCAGCGATACGCTTGCGCTGTTGTTGCGTGACCAGTCATCGCTGCTGTCGATGCTGCGGCTGCCACTGGCGCTGACCGAGCCGTTTGCCTGCGGCCACAGGTCGGCGCTGGCCAGTCCGGCTTGGGCGCGGGCGCGTTCGAGCTTCAAGCCAGCCGAGGTCATGTCGGTATTGCTGGCCAGCACGCGCTCGATCAGCTGGTCCAGGTTCGGATCGGCGAAGCCCTGCCACCAGGCATCGGCATGTACATCGGTAACCGGTGCGGTCACTTCATGCGCGACGCCTTGCACCGGTGCATTGGCAGCGGCATCGCCACGTCCGTAGACGTTGGGCACGCGCAGGTCGGCGGCAGGATCGGCGCTGGGTGTGGTGGCGCAGCCGACCAGTGCAGCAGTCAAGGCGGCGGAGAGCAGTACGGGACGCAGTGATTTCATGGTCATCTTCATTCGCGGGCCAAGGCCTCGACCGGGTCGAGCTGAGCGGCATTGCGGGCCGGCAGGAAGCCGAACGCCACGCCGATCAGGGTCGAGCAGGCGAAGGCGGCAACGATCGAGCCGGTGGAGAACAGCAGGGTGAAGCTGGCACCGAAGGTCTGGAAGGCCCAGCCGATGGATAGCGCCAACGCGATGCCGAGCACGCCGCCAAGCAGGCAGACCAGTACCGCTTCGATCAGGAACTGTTGGCGGATGTCGCTTTGCCGCGCCCCCACTGCCATGCGCACGCCGATCTCGCGGGTACGCTCGGTCACCGATACCAGCATGATGTTCATCACGCCGATGCCGCCAACCACCAAGGCAATCGCGGCGATCGCGCCGATCAGCAAGGTCATGGTCTTGGTGGTGGACTCGATGGTCTCGCGGATCTCGGCAGTGTTGCTTAGGAAGAAATCCTCGGTGCCGTGGCGCAAGGTCAGCAGTTTGGTGATGGCTGATTGCGCCGCATCCATCGGCGTGTCGTCCTTGACCCGCAAGGTGATGCTGCTCAGGTAGGTCTGCCCCAGCATGCGCGCCATCACCGTGGTGTAGGGCACCCAGACGCTGAGATTGGTGCTGCCACCAAAGCCCATCGACTGGCGCTTGGCCACACCGATCACCCGCGCCGGCACATTGCCCAACAGCACCACCTTGCCGAGCGGATCATCACTGCCGAACAGCTGGCTGCGGGTGTTCTCGTCGATCACCACCACCTGGGCCAAGCCTTTTACTTCACTTTCATCGAAGTAGCGACCGCTGACCAAGGTCATGCCCTTGACCCGGAAGTACTGATCGCCAATACCTGCAACCTGCGCCGAGGCAGCCTTGTTGCCGACTCGCGCGGTCACCGAGCTGGATACGCTGGGGGTGACGCTGTCGATATAGCTCTGCGTGGCCAGTGCCTCGGCATCGCTGCTTTTCAGGGTCTGCACGCGACCGGAGCGCATGTCACCGAAGCCACGACCCGGATACACGTCGATGGTATTGGTGCCCAACGAAGAGATGTTCTGCAGAATCTGCTGCTGCGAGCCATTGCCCATCGCCACCACCGAAACCACCGAGGCGATGCCAATGATGATGCCGAGCATGGTCAGGAAGGTGCGCAGGCGGTGCGCGTTCATTGCCAGCAAGGCCATGCGGAAGGCTTCGATGAAGCGATCACGTGCGGCCTGGAAAGCACTGCCGCCGGTGCGCACCGGGGCAGGGCGTTGCTGTTTCTGCAGTGCCGGCACCTTGTCGTTGCGGCGGTCGGCGACGATCACGCCATCGTGGATCTCGATGATGCGCTGGGCGTGTTCGGCCACATGCATGTCGTGGGTGACGATGATGATGGTCTGGCCTTCGGCATGCAGTTCGCCGAGGATGTTCATCACTTCTTCGCCCGAAGCGCTGTCCAGCGCGCCGGTAGGCTCGTCGGCCAGGATCACCTCGCCACCGTTCATCAGCGCACGCGCGATGGAGACACGCTGCTGCTGGCCGCCGGAAAGCTGGCCCGGCTTGTGACCCATGCGGTCGCTCAAACCCAAGCGCGCCAGCAAGGCTTCGGCACGCTCACGGCGCGCATCGTGCGGCGTACCCGCATAGATCGCCGGCACCTCCACATTGCCACGCGCGTCGAGGTCACCCAGCAGGTGATAGCGCTGGAAGATGAAACCGAAATGTTCGCGCCGCAGTTCGGCCAGCTCATCGGGTTGCATGCGCCCGGTTTCGCGCCCGGCCACTTTGTAGGAACCCACGGTGGGGCGGTCCAGGCAGCCAAGGATGTTCATCAGCGTCGACTTGCCCGAACCGGACTGGCCAACAATGGCGACCATCTCGCCGGCATGGATGTCGAGATTGACGTCCTTGAGCACGGCGATCGTTTCCTCGCCGGCTGGGAACTCGCGACGCAGATCGCGTAGTTGCAGTAGTGGTTGGCTCATCGGCGCGGACCGCCCATCATCGGCGCCATCGGGCTGCGCTGGTTGCTGCGCGCGCCGGCCTTGTCGGCGTCGGTCACTTCGCCGACCACGACCAGCTCGCCCTCGGTCAAGCCTTCCAGTACTTCGACATTGGAGCCGTTGTTGAGGCCGACCTTGATCGTGCGCGGCTCCGGTTGACCGTCCTTGTTGACCACCCGCACCACGTAGCTGTTGCTCTTGGCCAGTGCAGCGGCATCCGGCTGGCGACGTTGCTGGCGCTGACCTTCCTGCTTGCTGCGGGCGGCGCGCTGCTCACCATTGGCGGCACTCGCGCCGGGGCCGCGACCACCTTCCGGTACCTTGGGGCCGAGCGCGACGGTGGGAATCAACAGCGCATCCTTGGCCTGGGCCAACATCACCGAGACCTGCGCGGTCATGTCGATGCGCAGGGTGCCGTCCGGGTTTTCAACGTCGAACAGTGCGTTGTAGTACACGGCGGTGCTGGAGCTGGACGAGGACGAGCTGCTGGAGCTGGTGCTGTCGGTGCTGATCGAGGCCGGTGCCGGGTTCACCGTGCGCAGCGTGGCCTGGTACTTGTGGTCAGGGTTGCCGAGGATGGTGAAGTACACCGGCATGCCGGGTTTGACCTTGACCACGTCGGCTTCGGAGATCTCGGCATTCACCGTGACCAGATCCAGCCGCGCCAGTTTGACGATGGTCGGCGCCGACTGGTTGGCGTTGACGGTGCGGCCTTCTTCTGCGACCACCGCGACCACGGTGCCATCGATGGGCGCGGTGATGCGGGTATAACCGAGGTTGGCCTGGGCGGTGCCGAGCTCGGTTTCGCGCTGACGGATCTGTGCATCGAGTGCGCGGATCTGTGCACGTGTGCTGGCCAGATTGGCTTCGGCCGACTCGTAGTCGGCGCGCGAGGTGGCTTCGGCGGCCAGCATTTCCTTCTGGCGGGCAAAGGCCAGCTCCGATTCCTTCAGCGACGCGGTCTGTACTGCACGCTGGGCACGGATGTTTTCCAGTGCCGCTTCGGCGTTCTTCAGGCTGTTCTCCTGGGTGACCGAGTCGATCTCGGCGATCAGGTCGCCTTGCTTGACCACATCGCCCAGTTGCACCTTCAGCACCTTGATCTGGCCGGAGGCCTGCGCGCCGACGCTGACCAGCTTGTAGGCATCGATCACGCCGGTGGCATCGACGGTCTGTTCCAGGTCGCCACGGCTGACCGGCGAGGTGGCCATCGAAGGGGCAGCGGGCTTGCGCGTGGCCCAGAACACGCCGCCGGCGATCAGGGCGACGATGGCAGCGGCAAGCAGGATGCGGTTGCGGCGGGAGGAGGGCAGCAGCTTCACGGTGATCAGGCACTCAGGCTGGGCCGCAGCGTGCGGCGTTGAAGCCAGTGTGGTCAGCGCCCTGTTCAGCCTCAAGGCACAGTATGTGTCGGCGTGTATCAGGTTCAGCCAGCCATGTATCGGCGTGTATCAAGTGCAGGTGTTGATACACGCTGATACGTATGCGGGCGCGCACGACGATCCGCTAGCATGGATCATTGCCCCATGACGGACATACAGACCTTGCACCGCTTGTTGGTGGTAGACGACGACAGTGACATCCGCAGCCTGCTGGCCGAGCAATTGGGCCGGGCGGGCTATGCCGTGAGCACGGCGGCCGATGGCAACGAGATGCGCCAGGTGCTGGCGCGCGAGCACATCGACCTGATCGTGCTGGACTTGAACCTGCCGCGCGAAGACGGCCTGGCGCTATGCCGCGAGCTGCGCGTGCGTTCGACCACGCCGGTGATCATGCTGACCGCGCGCAGCGAGCCGATCGATCGCGTGCTGGGATTGGAAATGGGCGCTGATGATTATCTGGCCAAGCCATTCGAGCCACGCGAGCTGTTGGCGCGCATCCGCAACGTGCTGCGCCGGACCGAGGCCTTGCCGACCAACATGGAGCCGTTGGCGATGCGCCGGGCGGTGTTCTCCGGCTGGATATTCGATCTGGAACAACGTCACCTGATTGATCCGGCCAAGCGCGTGGTGATGCTCTCGGGGGCCGAGTTCCGTCTGCTGCGGGTGCTGGTGGCGCATGCCAACAAGGTGTTGACGCGCGAGCAGCTGGTGTCGCTGAGCAGCGGCCGTAACTACGAATCGCAGGATCGCGCCATCGATCTACAGATCAGCCGCCTGCGGCAGAAGCTGGGCGATGGCGGTACCGATGGTCTGATCAAGACCGTGCGCAACGAGGGTTATGTATTCGCCAGCGCGGTGACGCTGGAATGAAGCGCTTGCGCTTGTTCTTGTCGTCAATGGCCGGGCGGCTGTTCGTCATCCTGCTGGTTGGCATGATGGTGGCAGCGATAGGCGCGACGCTGCTGGCCGAGAGCCGTCGCCAGCAGGAGTTCGAGCGGCAGAACCTTGCCCGTATCGCCGACCGCCTGCAGGGCTTCGTCAATCTGCTGGACGGCAACCCGGAGCTGCGCAGCCGTTTGTTGGCCGTGGGTGGACCCAATGTGCGCGAGGTGAAGGGCGATTTCCGCGTTGGCGATGTAGATGAGGCCTTGATGGCGGTGCTGGCCGCACGCGGTGGTGCGGTCGCCAATGCGCAGGTGCGCGCGACCAGTTTCCGGTCCTGCATGCCGCCGCTGCCGGAATTCCTGCCGCCGCCAGGGCGCGGTCAGCGGTCCACGCACACGCGTGAGCGCGATACCGCGTTCACCCCGCCACGTTGCCGTTTGGTGGAACTGAAGCTCAGTGATGGCACGCCCTTGCGTCTGGCGCTGGAATACCCGGCAGTGGCAAGGCACAGCGGGTCGGCGTTTGATCCGTGGTTCCTGTCGTTGTTGGCATTGGCGATCGGTCTGCTGGCGTATGTGGTTGCGCGCATCGCCAGCTCGCCCCTGCAGCGTTTGGCAAACCACGCCACCGAGCTCGGTCACGACCTGCAGCGTGAACCATTGCCGGTCAGCGGACCGTTGGAAGTGCAACGTGCTGCCGAAGCCTTCAATGCGATGCAGAAGCGTCTGCAGCGGCACTTGAGTGAGCGTACGCAGATGTTGGCGGCAATCACCCATGACCTGCAGACGCCATCGACGCGGTTGCGACTGCGGCTGGAAAACGTGCAGGACGAGCAGTTGCGCGAGCGTCTGGTCGGCGACCTCGCCGCGATGCAGGCCTTGATTCGTGAAGGACTGGAACTGGCTCGTAGCGCCGAGAGCGCCGAGCAACGTGCTGCGCTGGATCTGGACTCGCTGCTGGAAAGCGTGGTCGAGGACGCCGCCGAATCCGGTCATGACGCAGTGCTGGAGCAGGACAGTGGGACGGTGCTGATGCTGCGCCCGCTGGCGATGCGGCGCTTGTTCTCCAACCTGGTCGACAACGCGGTGAAGTACGGCCGCGCCGCGCATGTCAGCGCACGCCACGATGGTGATGCGGTGGAGGTAATCGTGCGTGACAACGGACCGGGCCTTGCCGAGGATGAGCTGGAAGCGGTATTCACCCCGTTCCTGCGCTTGGAGACCTCGCGCTCACGCGAGACCGGTGGTGCCGGCCTTGGCCTGACCATCGCCCGAGCGCTGGCCGAAAAGGACGGTGCCACTCTTACCCTGCGCAATCATGCAGAAGGCGGCTTGGAAGCCATCGTGCGTTGGGATGCACCGCAGTGGCCAACAAACGGCTAGCAACGGTGGACTTTTGTGGGAGCGGCGTCAGCCGCGAAGTCACAGATGCATCCGGCACAAGCGAAGGCAAACCATCATTGGAATGTCGAGCGCATGGAGCCATTACCGGAATCTGGCAGATAACCAGCTTCGCGGCTGACGCCGCTCCCACAACAGCGGGGGCGGCTCCTGCGTCTTGACCTCTGCAGGCCTTCACACCGCCAATCACACTCCGGCGAAAATCCCTGCAGCCAACCCTCACACAACCCTACAACAAGGTCCCTGTTTGCTAGTATCCCAACACCAGCTTGGGGCAAGAACGATGGCAGCAGAGAATAATCCGGTAAGCCGATCGAGCGTGGGGATGCGCGCGATCTGGGGCAGGGCCAAGGTCTTTGCAGATCGAAGTCTGTCAGCACTGATCGTGCTGGCTGGAGTTGCTGCGGTACCTGCCTGGGCGCAGGGCGGAATGGATCGTTCCTCGCAATCGCTGGCAGTACTGTCGCTTCCTGGCCTGCTTGCCGGCGTATGCCTGTTGTTGACCGCAGCCGTGCTGTGGTTGGCACTACAGCTCAAGCAACAACGGGGGCACGCCCAGCAGTTGGCGGCACAGGAACACGCTCGATCAGATCAGCTGCACCAACAGAACGCCCGTCTGGAAGCGGCCTTGCTGGAAAAAGCGCAGCTTGAACACCGGCTGCGCGAGCAGGCCGAAGCATTCGAACGGCTGGCCAATGAAGATGATCTCAGTGGGCTGCCAAACCGTCGTGCGTTTGACGACGTGCTTGCACGCGATATGGCAGCAGCACGGCGCACCGGTCGCTCGCTGAGCCTGGTGGTGCTGAGCATCGATCACCTCAAGCAGATCAATGCCGAGTGGTCGCGTGCGGTTGGCGATCTGGTGTTGTGTGAAGTAGGTGATCTGATGCGGCGCAGCCTGCGTGCTTCCGATATGCCGGCACGGCTGGGCAACAAGGAGTTTGCGGTGTTGTTGAGCGACACGGCGCTGCCGGAGGCCGAGATCGCCTGTCAAAGGCTGCAACGCCTGTTCGGACAGTATGTCGAATGGGGCGGGCACGAGGCCGGCGACATCAAGGTGAGTTTCAGTGCCGGCGTAGTGCAGCTGGGTGAAGACGACCAGGCGCCGGTGCTGTTCTACCAGCGCGCAAAGAACGCGCTGGCGCAGGCCAAGAAAGAAGGCCGCGCGCGGACCTGCGCGGCCTGAAAGTGGTGCGGATCAGTGGCCGGGCGCGGTCGGCCAGGCGTTGACGATTTTGCAGAACAGGCGCGCAGTCTGCTCGGTGTCGTACACCGCGCTATGCGCTTCACTGGCGTCCCATTCAAAGCCAGCCGCCTGCACTGAGCGGGCAAGTACGGTCTGCCCATAGGCCACGCCTGCCAGCGTCACTGTGTCGAATACGCTGAAGGGATGGAAGGGGTTGCGCTTGTGGCCGCTGCGGGCAACGGTAGCGTTGACGAAGTTCAGGTCGAAATGGGCGTTATGGCCGACCAGGATCGCGCGCTGGCAGTTGTACTTCTTCATTGCCGCGCGGATCGGCGCGAACACATGTTCCAGCGCGTCGCGCTCAGGCTTGGCCAGGCGGAACGGATGGTCGAGCACAATGCCGGTGATTTCCAGCGACTTGGGGTCGATTTCGGTGCCTTCGGCCGGGATCACATGTGCACTGGCGGTCTGGCCCGGGTAGAGCTGACCGTTCTCGTCCATCTCCACCGGCACGGCAGCAATCTCGAGCAGGGCATGGCGATTACAGTCAAAGCCGCCCGTTTCCACGTCCACCACAACCGGCAGGAAGCCACGGAAGCGTTGCGCCATCGGCGTGAAAGCAGGGCGGGGGACCGAGGGTTCAGCAAATTCGTTCATCGCAATAGGGTAGCAGAGCAGGTCAAGTGGCCGTGTCAGCAAGGGGGCTTTACCGATGTAGTGCCGAGCCAAAAGACGCAATGGGGGTTTAACGGAGTGCCAAATCCCCCAAAATCGCCGCGGCACAAGGCCATGAACCCGATAAACCAAAAAGCCCAACCCATCCCCCA
>NZ_JBRREK010000017.1:0-83440 GCF_056760235.1 Stenotrophomonas sp. STEN018 | reverse complement strand
CCCCCCCCCTCCGCCGACCCCGCCCCCCCCCCCCCCCCCGGGCGGCCCCGCCCCCCCCCCCCCCCCCCCCCCCCCCCCCCCCCCCCCCCACTACATGGACGCATTCCCGGCAAGGCCCCTTGCCGAGCATGGCTCGGCACTACATGGACGCATTCCCGGCAAGGCCCCCTGCCGAGCATGGCTCGGCACTACCAAAATCCGTTCTGGAATGATTTTTGCACGGCCATGGAAGAACCCTTCTTCCATGCCGAGCAATGTCCGAGAACGAACAGGCCGGGGAAAAAACCGAACTCCCCACCGAAAAACGCCTGAAGGAAGCCCGCGAACAGGGCAATATCCCGCGCTCACGCGAGCTGGCGACCGCTGCGGTATTCGTCGCCGCGGTGTTGGCGCTCTACGCCATGGGCGGCTCCATGGGCAGCTCGGCCCGGCAATGGATGAAGGCCGCGCTGTCGCCTGAAGTCGGCCTGCTGGATACCCCGAACGCCTTGTTCGGCCACGCCGGCTGGATGCTGCTCAAGCTGATGCTGGCCTTCAGTCCTCTTCTACTGGTGTGTCTGGCCGCCGGCATGATCGCGCCGGTGATGATGGGCGGCTTGGGCTTTTCCAACAAGGCAATGACGCCGGATCTGAAGCGGATGAACCCGCTGACCGGCATCAAACGCCTGATCGGTCCCGAGGCCTTGGCCGAACTGGTCAAGTCGATGCTGCGCGTTGCCTTTGTCGGCACCGCCGCCGGCCTGTGCATCTGGCACGGCGCCGATGCACTACGCGGCCTACTGCATCTGCCACTGGAAGCCGCCATCGGGCGCGGACTGGCCTTCACCCTCAAATTGCTGCTGGCCACGGCCGGGGCCATGGCCCTGCTCGCCGCCATTGACGCGCCCTACCAGAAGTGGAACTGGCTGCGGAAGCTGAAGATGACCCGCGAAGAGCTGCGCCGCGAGATGAAGGAAAGCGAGGGCAGCCCTGAGGTCAAGGGCCGCATCCGGCAGATGCAGATGCAGCTGTCACAACGCCGGATGATGGAAGCCGTGCCCACCGCCGACGTGGTGCTGGTCAACCCCACCCACTACGCGGTCGCCCTGAAGTACGAAAGTGGGCGCATGAACGCACCTACCGTGGTCGCCCGCGGCGTCGACGAACTGGCCCTGCGCATTCGCCAGGTAGCCGACGGCAACAAGGTCGCCATCGTCTCCTCGCCGCCTTTGGCACGGGCCTTGTATCGGGAAAGCCAACTCGGCAAGGAAATCCCCGTGAGACTGTATTCGGCTGTCGCCCTGGTCCTGTCCTACGTCTACCAGCTGCGCCAATGGCGCACCGGTCCGATGCCACAGATGGCATCCATAGATATTGATGAGTTCGGCAAGGGAGAAACCCGATGAGCAACCAGAGCTCGGGCCTGTCCGCGCGCCGCGTACTGGACATGCTGCGCCACGGGCTGGGCGCACCGCTGATCGTGCTGGCCTTGCTGGCAATGGTGGTGGTGCCCTTGGCCGCACCGGTGCTGGACGCCCTGTTCACCCTCAATATCGCCATCTCCATGCTGGTGCTATTGGCTGTGGTGTACGTGAAGCGTCCACTGGACTTCACCATCTTCCCGATCGTGCTGCTGGTCACCACCATGCTGCGGTTGGCGCTCAACGTGGCCTCCACTCGCGTCATCCTGCTCAACGGTCAGGACGGCCATGAAGCCGCCGGCAAGGTGATCGCCGCGTTCGGCGAGTTCGTCATCGGCGGCAACTACGCGGTCGGCATCGTGGTGTTCGCGATCCTGACCATCATCAACTTCGTGGTCATCACCAAGGGTGCCGGGCGCGTGTCGGAAGTGACCGCGCGCTTCATCCTGGACGCCATGCCCGGCAAGCAGATGGCGATCGACGCCGACCTCAACGCCGGTTTGCTGACGCGCGAGGAAGCCAAACTGCGCCGTGAGGAAGTCCGCGAGGAAGCCGACTTTTACGGCGCAATGGACGGTGCCAGCAAGTTCATCCGCGGCGACGCCATCGCCGGCATCCTGATTCTCTTCATCAACATGCTCGGCGGCCTCGCCGTGGGCGTGCTGCAGCATGACATGGCCTTCGGTGACGCCGCCGCCACGTATACGCTGCTCTCAATCGGTGACGGCCTGGTGGCACAGCTGCCGGCACTGCTGGTCTCCAGCGCCGTGGCCATGCTGGTCACCCGCGCCTCGCGCTCGCAGGACATGAGCGAAGCGATGATGGGCCAGGTGTTTGGCCAGTACCGCGCACTGGCCATCACCGCCGGCATCATCGGTCTGGTTGGCCTGGTGCCGGGCATGCCCAATCTGGCCTTCCTGAGCCTGGCCGCGATCCTGGGCTTCATCGCCTGGAAATTGTGGAAGCGCGAAACCACTGCTGCCGCCAACGCCTCGAGCAGCGAACCCAGCGCCAACGAAGGCGGCTTGAACGCGCTCGGCCAGCTGCAGCCGGCACCGACCGCCGAACTGAGCTGGGACGAACTGCGTCCGGTCGATCCGCTGGGCCTGGAAGTGGGCTATCGGCTGATTCCGTTGGTTGACAAGGCCCAGGGCGGCGAATTGATGACGCGCATCAAGGGCGTGCGCCGCAAGCTCACCCAGGACCTGGGCTTTCTGATCCCACCGGTACATATCCGCGACAACCTGGAACTGCCGGCCACCAACTATCGCCTGCTGATTCATGGTGTGCCGGTCAGCACCGCCGATATTCACCCAGATCGCGAACTGGCGCTGGACCCGGGCAGCGCCATGGGCAAGCTGGACGGTATTGCCGGCAAGGACCCCGCGTTCGGTCTGGATGCCACATGGATCCAGCCGCACCTGCGGGCTCATGCCGAGTCGCTGGGCTACACCGTGGTCGATCCGGCTACCGTGGTCGCCACCCACCTGTCGCATCTGATCCGCGAACACGCGCCGGAACTGCTCGGCCACGAGGAAGTGCAGCAGCTGCTGGCAACCCTGGCCAAGAGCGCGCCCAAGCTGGCCGAAGACCTCTCGCCCAAGGCACTGCCACTGTCCACCGTGGCGCGTGTGCTGCAGAACCTGCTGGTCGAACGCATCCCGATCCGCCAGCTGCGCAAGATCGCCGAAGCGCTGGTCGAAGCCGCACCCGTCACCCAGGACGCCGCCGCGCTTACCGCCTCGGTACGCAATGCGCTGGGGCGCTTCATCGTGCAGGAAATCGCCGGCTCCTCGCCGGAGCTGCCGGTGTTCACCCTCAACCCGCAATTGGAACGCGTCTTGCAGGAGTCAACACAAGGCAATGGCGCCGCACTGGAACCTGGTCTCGCCGAACGTCTCCATCAAAGTCTTGCCGATTGCGTCGGCAAGCAGGAGGCCCGCAACGAGCCGGCTGTAGTGCTGGTACCGGCCCCGGTCCGCGCCGCGCTGGCGCGCCTGGTCCGCCACAGCGTCCCCTCGCTGTCGGTCCTGGCCTACAGCGAAGTACCGGAAGACAAACGCCTGAAGCTGGTCGGCACGATCAGCTGAGGCAGCCCGAAAGCCGACACCGACAGCAATGCCGGTGACGGAAACCAGACACCTGCTGCACCGCACCCATTCCGCAAGAAGGAGCCCGCAACGTCATGTTCGACATCGCCAACGCCACTCCTTCGCCGCAGCCCCACTCCCGGTACCAAAGCATGAAGATCAAACGTTTCGTCGCCGCTGACATGCGCACCGCCATGAACCTCGTGCGCAAGGAGCACGGCCCCGACGCCGTGATCCTGTCCAACCGACGGATCGAAGAAGGTGTGGAGATCGTGGCTGCTGCGCACTACGACGAAACCGCAGTGAAGCAGGCGCTGGAAGCCAGCCGCCCGGCACCACCGGCACCGCCCAAGCCGCGCAGCGCCGCCGAAGCGATCATGGCCGCGATGACCCGCCGCAAGACACCGGAGCCGGAACCGGTCACCGCCACCACCTCGGCGGTCGCCGCACTGGCACGTTCGGCGGTTGGCGCCACCGGCCGCTCCATTGACAACAGCATCGAGCTGGCACCGGGAAGCCGTTTTGCCGGCCTGCTCAAATCCGCCGAGGTTGAACCGGTAGCCGCACTCGCACCGGTGCCGGCACCGCAGACATTCTTCGCCACGCAGCCGGCCGACGCCGACGAACTGCCGGTGGTACCCGCTTTCCGTCCCGCTGGCAGCGCCGCAGCCATCGCACCGCTGGCTGCAGCACCGGCGGTAACCCAGCAGACCAGTTTTGCCGACGCAATTGCCGCCGTCACCATCGCGCCGCCAGCACCGGTTGAGCGCGCCCGCTTTGTCATCGATCCGCCGATGCCCGAGCCCGAGCCGGAGCCGGCACCGCTGCAGCCGGCCGTTGCCGTGGCCATCCCCGCAATTCCTGCAGCGCCAGTCCTCGCCGCCCCCGCTGCGGCACCTGCAATCGAGCCGGTCGCGCCAATCGCTGCACCGATCGCTCCGCTCGCGACCCCGCAGCCGGTTGAAGCCCCTATCGTCGTCGCCAGCGAAACCGCCGCACCGGCAGCTGCCGCCACCACCGCACCGGTCAGCCCGGTAGTCATCGCCCGCGACGACGAACAACTGACCCAGCTGCGCCAGGAAGTAGCCGGCATGCGCCATCTGATCGAGCGCGAGATGAACCGCTTCACCGATGAGCGCCTGCGCGGCAGCGCGGTGCGCGCCAATGCACTGGACCTGATGGACGAATACGGCTTCGATGCTGGCCTGGCCCGCGACGTCGCCACCCAGATTCCGGCCGACATCGACCCCAGCCGCGCCCGCGGCCTGATGCTGGGGCTGATCTCCAAGAAGCTGCCGATCGCCCCGGTCGACCCGATGGAAACCGGTGGCGTGATCGCCCTGGTCGGCCCCACCGGCGCCGGCAAGACCACCACCATCGCCAAGCTGGCCTCGCGCTTCGCCGAAGCCCATGCCGCCCGCGACGTGGCCCTGGTCACCACCGACACCCAGCGCATCGGCGCCCGCGAGCAGTTGTACGGTTTTGGTCGCCAGCTCGGCATCGCCGTGCACGAGGCCAATAGCGGCACCGACCTCAACCAGCTGCTGCAGAAGCTTGCCGACTACAAGCTGGTGCTGATCGACACCGCCGGCCTGGGCCAGCGCGACCGCGCCCTCACCGCCCAGCTGCAGTGGCTGCGTGCCGCCGGCCAGATCCGCACCCTGCTGGTGCTGCCGGCCAACACCGCCTTCCAGGACATGGACGAAGTAGTCCGCCGCTTCAGCGCCGCCAACCCGCAGGGCGTGGTGCTGACCAAGCTGGACGAGACCGGTCGCTTCGGTTCGGCCCTGTCGGTGGCGGTCGATCATCGTCTGCCGATCACCTGGGTGACCGACGGCCAGGACGTTCCTGAGGACCTTTATCGGGCCTCCGCCGCAAATCTCGTACTTCGCCTTGAAGATTTGCGCCGCGCGGCCGATATGCCCTGCAACACGGAGTTGAACAATGCAGTCGCGTGAGTACGCCAAGCTGACCAACACCTTCCCCCTGTCGGCTACCCGGCACGAACCGGCAGGCCCGGTACGCACCATCGCGGTGACCGGCGGCAAGGGCGGTGTAGGTAAAACCAATGTCTCGGCCAATCTGGCCGTGGCACTGGCAGGCATGGGCAAACGTACCCTGCTGCTGGATGCCGATCTGGGCCTGGCCAACATCGACGTGGTGCTGGGCCTGCAGCCCAAGCACACCCTGGCCGACCTGGTTGCCGGGCGCGCCACCTTGGAAGAAGTGATCATGGAAGGCCCGAACGGCGTGCTGGTAGTGCCGGCCGCCTCGGGCCGTCGGCACATGGCCGAACTGCAGCCGGCCGAACACGTCGGCCTGGTCAATGTGTTCTCCGAGCTGGAGCGCGAGCTCGATGTGATGATCATCGACACCGCCGCCGGCATCACCGACAGCGTGCTGACCTTCTGCCAGGCCGCCCAGGACACCGTGGTAGTGGTCTGCGACGAGCCGGCCTCGATCACCGACGCCTATGCGCTGATCAAGGTGCTCTCGCGCGAGCGCGGCGTGGACCGCATCCAAGTGGTGGCCAACATGGTCCGCGACCCCAACGAAGGCCGCGCCCTGTACGAAAAACTGGTGCGGGTCTGCGAGAAGTTCCTGATCGATGTCTCGCTGAACTACCTGGGCTGCGTGCCGCAGGACGACTGGCTGCGGCTGTCGGTGCAGCGCCAGCAGCCGGTGGTCAAGCTCTATCCTTCCGCGCCAGCCTCGCTGGCGATCAACGAAATCGCCCGTCGCACCGCGCGCTGGCAAGCCCCAACCGCCCCGCGCGGCGGCGTTGAGTTCTTCCTGGAACGCATCATCCAGCAGAAGGTGAAGGCATGAACAATGCAGCCGCCCAATACCGTGAAGTCCAGCGCAACGCGGCCAATGACTGCATCGCCCGCCACGCCGACCTGGTCCGCCGCATCGCCCACCATCTGGCCGCGCGCCTGCCCGCCAGCGTCGAGGTCGATGATCTGATCCAGGCCGGGATGATGGGTTTGATCGAGGCCTCACGCAGCTATGACGCTGAGCAGGGTGCCTCGTTCGAAACCTATGCGTCGATCCGCATCCGCGGCTCGATGATCGACGAAATCCGCCGCGGTGATTGGGTACCGCGTTCGGTGCACCGCCGCGCCCGCGACGCTGCTGCCACCATCCGCAGGCTTGAGCAGAGCACCGGCCGCTCGGCCAGCGCCAGCGAAGTGGCCGAAGCGATGGAACTGCCGCTGCCCGAATACATGCGTCTGGTCGAAGACGCCTCACGCGGCCAGGTGCTGAGCCTGGAATCGCGGATCGAAGACCAGGGCGAGCTGGACACCCCGACCACCGGCGGTCCCAACCCGCAGCAGGTGCTGGAGCGCAGCCAGTTCGGCGCCGAGTTGGGCAAGGCCATCGGCCAACTGCCCGAGCGCGAGCAGCTGGTGCTGTCGCTGTACTACGAGCAGGAATTGAACCTGAAAGAAATTGGCGCGGTATTGGGCGTAAGCGAATCCCGCGTCTGTCAGATTCACGGCCAGGCCACGCTGCGTCTGCGTGGCCGACTGAAGATTTTCGAGGCGGCCGACGCCGGGCTCGAAGAACCATGAAGAGGAAAGTCTTTTGAACAAGAACATGCGCATCCTGATCGTTGACGACTTCTCGACGATGCGCCGCATCGTCAAGAACCTGCTCGGCGATCTGGGCTTCACCAATACCGCCGAAGCCGAGGACGGGCATGCCGCGCTGTCGATGCTGCAGAGTCAGCCGTTCGATTTCGTCGTCACCGACTGGAACATGCCAGTGATGACCGGCATCGAGCTGCTCAAGGCCATCCGCAACGATGCCAAGCTCAAGACCTTGCCGGTACTGATGGTCACCGCCGAGGCCAAGCGCGAGCAGATCATCGAGGCCGCACAGAGCGGCGTGAACGGCTACATCATCAAGCCGTTCACCGCGCAGACGCTGGAAGAAAAGCTCGGCAAGATCTTCGAACGCCTGGCAGCGAGCGCCTGATGAACCAGCTCGGGGAAGCATTGAGCGACAAATCGGCCCTGGTGCAGCGCCTGCAGGACGCACTGGCAGCATTGGAAAGCGGCGACGAAGCCGGTTGGCGCCGGGAAATCGACGCGCTGGCCGCCCTGCGCGCGCAGCCGATGATGTCCGGCCTGGGCCGGCTCGCACGCGAACTGGGCCAGGCACTGGGCGAACTGCCCAGCGTGCCCAGCGAAGCCGGCGAGCTGGATGATGCCTGCGCGCGTCTGGACCATGTGGTGCAGATGACCGAGCAGGCCACCCATCGCACGCTGGATCTGGCCGAAGAATGCCGCGCGCTGACCGAACGCCTGCGTGCGGACGGGCTGAATGCCGAACAGGGCGAAATCCTCGAGCGCATCCGCCACAACCTCACCGAAGTAGCGCTGACCCAGAGCTACCAGGACCTGACCGGGCAGATCATCCGCCGCGTGGTCGGCATCGTCCGGCGCGTGCATGAAGGTTTCGGTGCGCTTGGCCTGCCGCCACCGGAAGAAGATGCACGCAACCAGGGCCTGGCTGGCCCGGCCGTCAATGGCCTGGACCGCCACGCCGTGTCGCAGGTGGACGCAGACGATCTGCTCTCGGACCTGGGGCTGTAAGTCATGAGTGCTTTTGCCGACGACATCGCCGCCGACTTCATCCTCGAAGCGCAGGAGATCCTGGATCGCCTCGGCGAGCAGCTGGTGACGCTGGAACAGGCACCGCACGACAGCGAGCAGCTCAACGCCGTATTCCGTGGTTTCCACACACTCAAAGGCGGCGCCGGTTTTCTGGCGATCCATCCGATGGTGGAGCTGTGCCACGCCGCCGAGGAAACGCTCGGCATGGCCCGCGCCGGCAAAGCCGAACTGCTGGCGCATCATTTCGACGCCGCCCAGCAATCGCTGGACTGGCTGCAGGCCATGCTCGATGCGGTGTCATCCGGCACTGAACCGGAGCATGCACCTGCAGCGCTGATCGCCCAGTTCGATGTCGGCGCTGCACCGGTTGTTGTAGCGGCGCAACCCGTTGCTGCCGCCGCCGGTGACAGCGACCTGATCAGCGAAGACGAATTCGAAGCCCTGCTCAACGAACTGCATGGCAGTGGCACGCCCGGCGCCCAGCCTATCGTTGCGGCAAAGGCCGGCGATGAGCTGATCGATGAAGACGAATTCGAAGCCCTGCTCGACAAGCTGCATGGCGGTGCCGCACCCGGTGCAGTCGCCGTGCAACCGATTCCTGCTGCGCCCAAGCCCAAGCCGCCCGCGGCACCCGTCGCACCCGCACGCCCCGCTGCAGGCGCAGCCAAACCGGCTGTCGCAAAGGCTGCCGAGCCCGAGCACACCGTGCGCGTGGACACCAAACGCCTGGACGCCATCGTCAACCTGATCGGCGAACTGGTGCTGGCCCGCAACCGGCTCAAGACCTTGCGCATGCGCCTCAAGGACGAAGAACTGGACCGTGCAGTCTCCACCCTGGATATCGCCACCGCACGCCTGCAATCAGCGGTTATGCGCACCCGCATGCAACCGGTCGGCAAGGTGTTCTCGCGCTTCCCGAAGGTTGCCCGCGATGTTGCGCGCTCACTGCAGAAGGAAGTCGATCTGGAGTTGATAGGCGCCGATACCGAGCTGGACCGCAACCTGGTCGAAGCACTGGCCGATCCATTGGTGCATCTGGTCCGCAACGCCATCGACCATGGTGTCGAATCGCCGGAACTGCGCGAGGCCCAAGGCAAGCCACGGATGGGCCGGGTACGCCTGTCCGCTCAGCAGGAAGGCGACTACGTCAGCATTGAAGTCCAGGACGACGGCGCCGGCATCGACCCGGAACGCCTGCGTGCCAAGGCCCGCGACAAGGGCTTGCTCGACCCGGAAGCCGCCGCCCGCCTGACCAGCGAAGAATGCCTGCACTTGGTGTTCCTGCCAGGTTTTTCGACCAAGCAGGAAGTCACCGACATCTCCGGCCGTGGCGTCGGCATGGACGTGGTGCAGTCTCGCATCCGCGAGCTCAGCGGCCAGATCCAGATCCAGTCCGAGCTGGGCCGTGGCAGCCGCTTCCTGATCCGCGTACCGCTGACCCTGGCGATCCTGCCAACCCTGCTGGTGCAGGCTGGCGAAGACGTCTATGCCCTGCCCTTGGCGCGGGTAATGGAAGTGCTGCATGCACCAGCAACCTCGCTGGGTTGGTTTGACGGCCGCGCCGTGCTGGATCGCAAGAGCCACACACTCGCCCTTCTCGATCTGCGCCAATGGCTGGGCGTTACCCCGGCGCCATCGACGCTGTTGACCATCGTCGTGCTGCAGATGGGCGAAGCCCGTTTCGGCCTGGTGGTGGACCAGGTGCGCGGCCGCGAGGAAGTGGTGATCAAGCCGCTACCGCGTGCGCTGCGCGGCCTCAACGGCTATGCCGGCGCCACCTTGATTGGTGACGGACGTATGGCACTGATTCTGGATGTGGATGGATTGCGTGGAGTACAGGGCTGAGCAATGCAGACGCAAGCCGGCTGCAAACCCTGCACCCTCGCTATCCAACGGGGAATCGCGATCCCGACTGTCCCCTCTCCCGCCTGCGGGAGAGGGCGCCCCGCGAAGACGGGGCGGGTGAGGGGCGCTTTTAGCTTCTAAAGCTTGAAGCTGCCCTCACCCCAACCCATCTCCCGCAGGCGGGAGATGGGCTAAAGCAAGCAGCAGCACCGCTCATTGATTCAAGACCGCTACAACGAGGCCGATATACGCACCATGGACCGACTCAGCATCATTGGACTTTTCCTCGCCCTCGCCTCCCTGGTGGGTGGCAGCATCCTCAAAGGCGCTGGCCTGTCCTCGCTGTGGTCACCTGCTGCCTTCGTGATCGTCATTGTCGGCACCCTCGCGGCAATCCTGCTGCATACCTCGCCGGCCGTGTTCAAACACGCCTTCAAGATCGTGCGCTGGGTGATTCGCCCTCCCGCCAGCGACCGCCGCGCGCTGGTCCAGCAGATCGTGGACTGGAGCAATATCGCCCGCCGTCAGGGCCTGCTCGGCCTGGAGCCGCAGGTTGAACTGCAGGACGACCCCTTCATCCGCAAAGGCCTGCAGTTGGTGGTCGATGGCGTCGAGCCGGACACCATCCGCCACATGATGGAAATTGAACTCGGCAGCCAGGAACAGCAGGACCTGGCCGCCACCAAGGTGTTCGAAGGCATGGGTATCTACGCCCCAACATTGGGCATCATCGGCGCCGTGCTCGGCCTGATCGCGGTGATGAAGAACCTTGCCGACCCGAGCAAGCTCGGCCACGGCATCGCCGCTGCGTTCACCGCCACTATCTACGGCATCGCCTCGGCCAACCTGCTGTTCCTGCCGGTATCGGCCAAGCTCAAGGGCGTGATCGCCAGCAGCTGCCGCGAGCGCGAAATGATCATCGAAGGCCTGATCGCCATTGCCCAGGGCGAGAACCCGCGCAATATCGAAAACAGCCTGGCCGGCTTCGTGAACTGAACCATGGCCCGGCGCAAGCACCACGAAGAGCACGCCAACCACGAAGCATGGGCTATTCCCTATGCCGACCTGATGACGCTGTTGCTCGCCTTTTTTGTGGTGATGTACGCCATCTCGTCCTTGAACGAAGGCAAATACCGGGTCATGGCCGACGCCTTGACCACTGCCTTTGGCGGCGCTCCGCGCACCATCAGCCAAGTGCAGGTGGGCAACAAGCAACTGCAGGGCGGCGGTTTTGACTCACCATCGGTGATCAGCGCACCCAGCATGACCGGCGGCGCACTGGCCGATCCCACCCAGCTGCCGTCGATGGCATCGCATATGCGCATGCCGGTTTCAGCGCACAACCAGGAACAGCTGCAGCGCGCCGAACGCCAGCTCAACCAGATCGCTGATCGCCTGAGCAAAACGCTGGCCCCGCTGGTCAAGCAAGGCGTCATCACCGTGCGTCGCACCGAGCTGTGGATCGAAGTCGAGATCAACAGCGACATCCTGTTCGGCACCGGCTCGGCAGCGCTGGACGTCGGCGCCCGCAAAACCCTGGGCACGCTGGCCGACGTACTGCTGGACGCGCCCAATGGCGTGCGCGTGGAAGGCCACACCGACAACCTGCCGATCGCCACCGCGCAGTTCCCGTCCAACTGGGAATTATCGGCAGCGCGTGCAGCCAGCGTAGTACATCTGTTCGCCGATCACGGCGTGCAACCACAGCGGCTGGCGATGGTCGGTTACGGCCAGTTCCGCCCGCGCGAAAGCAACGATGCGCCCGAAGGGCGCAACCGCAACCGGCGGGTGATGGTGATCATCCTCGCCGATTCGGCAGCCGCAGCCGATCTGCCTGCTGCCAGCAACACCACAGCCAGTACCCGCGGCGATGACGGCAGCGGCGGCAGTTCTGCCGCAAGCGCCGTACGCAGCGCGGTACCGGCGGTCATCGAAGGAGTCCAATGATGCGCATCTGGGCCATAGCCAACCAAAAAGGCGGCGTCGGCAAAACAACCACCACATTGTCGCTGGGTCGCGGCCTGGCCGCACGCGGGCACAAGGTGCTGCTGATCGACCTGGACCCCCATTCCTCGTTGACCCGCGCTTTTGGCGTGCCAATTGAACCCGTGCCGCAGGGCGTGCAGGAGCTGTTCGCCGCCCCGCCGCATGAAATCGCTGCATTGGCCCGCCACAGCGATATTCCCGGGCTGGACTACCTATGCGCGCAGGCCTCGCTGGCAACACTGGAGCGCCGCAGTGCCAACCAGCCCGGCCTGGGCCTGGCCCTGCAGCAGGCCTTGGCACGTCATGGCGAACAGCACGACTACATCCTGCTCGACTGCGCGCCGACGCTGGGCCTGCTGATGATCAATGCACTGGCCGCGGCCGATCGCCTGATCATCCCGACCCAGGCCGAACCACTGGCCCTGCACGGATTGGACGGTATGGTCCGCACCGGTGAAATGGTCGAGCGCTCGCGCAAGCGTGCACTGCCGATCTCGGTGCTGCCGACGCTGTTCGACCGCCGCACCCGCGCCGGCAACGAGACCTTGAAGCTGATGCAGGAACGTCACGGCGAGCGCGTCTGGGAAGACGCGATTCCGGTTGACACCCGCATCTGCAATCCTGCCGCACTTACCGTTCCGGTGATTGGCGACGATTATCCAGGGCGCGGCATGGCCGCGTACCGTCACGCGCTGGAATGGCTGCTGCTCAGCGAGGCCGCGCAGCTGGAGCGCGCCGCATGAGCAACGACGTACTCGACGACTACCTGGGCGAACTGCTGCTGGAAGCGGTACCGGAAGCGGTGGTCGCAGCGCCCGCCAAATCGCAGGCGTTCGAAGCGCCGGGCGACAGCGCCGAACTTGAAGCAGTGTTCGAAGCCGCACTGGCCGAGGCGCAAGCCAAGCCAGCCGCCGCCGCTCCTGCTCCTGCTCCTGCTCCGCAAGCCATCGCGCCCGGCGATACCGCCGCTTTGCAGGCCGCGTTCGATGACGCGATGGCAGCCACCAGCGCCGCCAATGCCGGCCGGCCGCCAACCTGGGATGACCTGCCGGACGAAGTGATCTACGAAACCGGCCCGGCCGAAAGCCGCAAGCTCGCCCATAGCGACAGCGCCAACCTGCAGGCTGCGTTTGCAAGCGCAGCCGGCCTGCCTGCGCCCGCAGTAGCCCCACCGCGCAACGTCGCCAACGTTCGCAACTTGGACGAGCGCTCAGCAGACGCACGCCCCAGTACCTGTCAGGAACTACAGGCACAGGCACGGCGCCCAGCCGACGGCCCGCAGCAGCGCCGCGCCTCGGAGCGCAGCTCGCGCTGGCTGCGCCTGCGCTGTGGCCAACAAACCTACGCATTGGAACTGCTGAAAGTGCAGGAAGTGGTGTTGCCGGTACCGTTGCTGGCCCTGCGCGGCACCGGCCCGGCAATGCTCGGCATCATGAACCTGCGTGGCCAGGTGGTGCCGGTGATGGATCTGTGCCGTCACCTGGAAGTGCAAAGCGCCCCGGAAGACTCACAGACCCGCATCGTCGTACTGGAAGAGAACGGCGAGACGCTGGGCCTGCGCGTATCGGCGGTGGAAGACGTCGCCAACCTCAATGACTCACAGATCGAGCCGCCAGACACCGCGCGCATCTGCCAGATCTCAAACGAACTGTTTCGCGGCATCGCCCGCATCGGCCAGCAACCGATGATCCTGCTGGACGCCGGGCGCCTGCTGCGCTGAGCAAAGCCTTGCCTGCTCTCTTTCGCGAAGCAAAGGGGAGGAGGCAAAGGTAGTGCCGAGCCATGCTCGGCAGAGGCTTTGCCGGTAAGTCCCCAGCCGAGCATCGTTCGGCTCTACCCGATCAACAGCTACCCCTCCCCAACCCTCCCCTCCGCCTTCGGCGCAAGGGAGGGAGCAGAGCTCAGCCCTCCCCAACCCTCCCCTTCGCCGCGCGAAAGGGAGGGGGCGAAGCTACAAAACCGTGCGCCCGTTAACACTATCTGCTGCAGCGCATCGCGGCGCTAAAGATCGCTGGCATATCGCCGCTATCTCTCCCAGTAACGTTTGTTCGGAGCAACGATGAGCACTGTGGCCCTGTCGCAGGATCTCGGGATCGAGTCCACCAGCGAGTTGAAACAACACCTGGCAACCCACCTGCCGCAAGCGGGCGAGTTGCGCGTGGATGCCAGCCAGGTGGGCCGCGTGCACACCGCTGCGATGCAGGTACTGTGCGCCTTTGTGCTGGCCCGCCAGCAAGCAGGCAACGGCACCGTCTTTGACAACGCTACCGATACCTTCCGTGATGCCGCGCGCCTGCTCGGTGTCCTCCGGACCCTGGGTCTGGAAGCAACCCCTGACACAACGAAATCTGTGGAGAACGCTGCATGAGCGCACGAATCTTGGTGGTGGACGACTCGGCGTCAATGCGCCAGATGGTCTCTTTCGCCCTCACCTCGGCCGGCTTTTCGGTTGAAGAAGCCGAGGACGGCGCGGTCGCCCTGGGCAGGGCCAAGGGCCAGCGTTTCAACGCCGTGGTCACCGACGTCAACATGCCGAACATGGATGGCATCTCGCTGATCCGCGAACTGCGCCAGCTGCCGGACTACAAATTCACGCCGATGCTGATGCTGACCACCGAGTCGGCAGCCGACAAGAAATCCGAAGGCAAGGCCGCCGGCGCTACCGGTTGGCTGGTCAAGCCGTTCAATCCAGAACAGCTGGTTGCCACCGTACAGAAAGTCCTGGGCTGATCAGCCCACCTGCCCCACCGATCGGATACCGCGCCAATGAGCATGGACCTGCAACGTTTCCACGCCACCTTCTTCGAAGAAAGCCGCGAAGGGCTGGATGCAATGGAGGCCGGCCTGTTGGCGCTGGAAGACGGCCAACACGACCCCGAAGTCATCAACTCGGTGTTCCGTGCCGCGCATTCGATCAAGGGCGGCGCCGGCACCTTTGGTTTTGACGCCGTCGCCGCGCTGACCCATGTGCTGGAAACCCTGCTCGATGAGCTGCGTGCCGGCAAGCGCGTACTCGAAAGCAACGCCGTTGACGCGATGCTGGGCTCGGTGGACGTACTGCGCGCCTTGCTGCGCGAAGTCGAACACGGTCAGCCGGCCGACCCGGCAGCGGTGAAGGCGATAACCGATCGTCTGCAGGCCGTGCTGGCCGGTGACGCACCGGTCGCCGTTGCTACCGTGAAACAGGAAGAAACCCCAGACGCCTGGCAGATTGGCTTTGCCCCGGCACCGTCGCTGTTCATGAGCGGCAACGATCCATTGCGCATCATCCGCGAACTGGAAACCCTGGGTTCACTGCACGTCGAACCACGCATGGCGCGCCTGCCCAGTTTCGATCAGCTCGATCCGCTGGAAGCCTATCTGGCCTGGGATCTGGGCCTTGTAGGCAAGGTGCCGCGCAGCCGGATCGAAGACACCTTTGCCTGGGTGGTTGATGACTGCGAACTGGATATCCGTCCAGCCGCGCCACCGAGCCTGGCCGTCGAAGCACCACCCGCTGTCGTTGCCAACATTGCCGAGGCTGCGGTCAAGGCGCCGACCAGCGGGCAACAGCATGAGGCTGAAAGCTCGATCCGGGTCAGCGTCGACAAGGTCGATGCGCTGATCAACCTGGTCGGCGAACTGGTCATCACCCAAGCCATGCTCAAGCAGGTGTCCGGCGGGCTGGATCCGGCTCACGCCGAGCAGCTGCTGGCAGGCCTTGATCTGCTTGAACGTAATACCCGCGACCTGCAGGAGGCCGTCATCGGCGTGCGGATGTTGCCGGTCGACGCTGTGTTCCGGCGCTTCCCACGCCTGGTCCGCGACCTCTCCAGCCGTCTGGGCAAGCAGGTGCGCCTGCGCACCATCGGCGAAGGCACCGAGCTGGACAAGGGCCTGATCGAAAAGATTGCCGATCCGCTGGTGCATCTGGTCCGCAACTCCATCGACCACGGTCTGGAAATGCCGGACGTGCGCCGCGACGCCGGCAAGGACGAGACCGGCACGATCACCCTGGCTGCGTCGCATCAAGGCGGCCACATCGTCATTGAAGTCAGCGACGACGGCCGCGGCCTGAACCGCGACAAGATCCTGGCCAAGGCGCTGGAACGCGGCTTGAGCGTGCCGGACAACCCCACCGACGCACAGGTCTGGGATCTGATCTTCCAGCCCGGCTTCTCTACCGCCGACGCTGTCACCGACCTGTCGGGGCGTGGTGTCGGCATGGACGTGGTCCGTCGCAACATCCAGGCACTGGGTGGCGAAGTTCAGCTGGAAAGCCGTACTGGTGCCGGCACCCGCGTACTGATCCGGCTGCCGCTGACGCTGGCCATCCTCGATGGCATGACCGTCTCGGTTGCCGGCGAAACCCTGATCCTGCCATTGGCCTATGTACTGGAAGCACTGCAGCCGCAGCCCGATGACATCCGCAGCATGGCCGGCGAAGGCCGCGTGTTGCGCGTTCGTGGCGAATACTTGCCAATCCTGTCGTTGGGCCAGTACTACGGCTATCCCCACAATCCACAGGCCGAGCCCCTGGTGGTCGTGGTCGAAGGTGATGGCCAGAAGATCGCGCTGGAAGTGGATGAGCTGATCGGCCAGCAGCAGGTTGTCGTCAAAAACATCGAAAACAACTACCGCCGTATCAGCGGCGTCTCCGGCGCCACCATCCTCGGCGATGGCCGGGTTGCGTTGATCGTCGATATTGGTGGTTTGGTGCGTTCATTGCGTACCCAGCAAGCCGCCTGATCACGCGGTAACAAGCATCTGACGCCGCACTCCCAGCAATTGGGCGTGCGGCGTTTTGCTGTGCAGCCAGTCCTGCAGGAAGCGGCACTGACCGTTGATCCGTCGGCCGCTGCGGGGCGGCTGAATCACAGCCGCAGAACGCCTTCAAGAACACCGCAGACGTGCCGATACCGCATCGCAATGCAATCAGGTTGTCAACCAGCCTGGGCCTCCGTCGCGGCCTGCAGCACGCACGACATACCCCAGGAGCGCCGGACCTGTGGGTCACCCCCAATGCCTGTCTACGGAGATGTCTGCAATGAAGTGGTTCCAGAATCTGTCGATCACGCGAAAGCTGGTGCTTGCGTTCTGCAGCACCAGCCTGCTCACCCTGTTGCTTGCGTTGTTCGCACTGTGGCGGATGAACGTGGCCGACACCCAGATACAGCAGGTCAACAACAATTGGATGCCGGCGGTACAGCAGCTTGGCGAAATGCGCGCGCAGCTCGGCGAGTATCGTACCTTCGAGCAGGCCCAGCTCAACTATCAGGGCAACCCCGAGCAGTTGGCCGACTACGACAAGCGCTTGGCCGACACGCGCAAGCTGATCGAAGCGGCGGAGAAGGCTTACGACGATATCGAAGCCGGTTACAGCGCCAGCGAACTGGCCCTGTACGAGAAGATGAAGGAGCTGCGCGCTGGCTACTTCGAGGCGCACGACCGCATCGCTGCCGCCATCGCAGCTGATGACTTCGTCACCGCGAACGCCATCTCCAGCGGCGACTCACGCAAGCTGCGACGTGCCCTGTTCGACCAGCTCAAGCAGATGTCGCAGTACAACCAGAACCAGCTGACCAAGCAGACGGCAGAATCGCGCAGTGCGCACCAGCGTTCGTTGATTGCCATCGTGATCGGCCTGGGCCTGGCCTTGCTGCTGGCAACCGCACTGGGCTGGGCAATCATCCGCGCGATCATGCTGCCGCTTGCCGATGCCATTCGCGTGGCCGACGACGTCGCCGCTGGCAAGCTGGACCGCCGTATCGATGCCTCGCGCCGCGACGAAGTCGGCATGCTACTGCTGTCCATGCAGCGGATGCAGGCGCAGCTGCAATCGGTGATCGGCGCACAGCGTGAGATGGCCCGCCAGCACGAAACCGGAATGATCAGCTACCGCATGGACGAGGCCGCGTTCCCCGGCGACTACGGGGTGATGGTCAAGGAGAGCAACACGCTGGTCGCTTCACACATCCAGATGCTGCTGTCCGCACTGGAGATCATCAAGCGCTATGCCAACGGCGATCTGTCGGTCGACATTGAACGCCTGCCCGGCGAGAAGGCCGTCATCACCGAGACAGTGGATGCGGTCAAGGCCAGCCTGTCGGCGATCAACAGCGAGATCAAGCGTCTGGCCGGTGCGGCCGCCCTGGGTGACTTCTCGGTGCGCGGCGATGCCAACGCCTACCAGCATGATTTCCGCGACATGGTCAGCAGCCTCAACCAGCTGATGGAAACCACCGATGGCAATCTCTCCGAGCTGTCGCAGCTGCTGCAGGCCATCGCCCGCGGCGACCTTACCGCGAAGATGCAGGGTGACTTCCACGGCGTGTTCGCCAATATGCGTGACGACGCCAATGCTACCGTTGGTCAGCTGACCGATATCATCGGTCGTATCCAGCACGCGGCCTCCAGCATCAACCTGGCCGCGAGCGAAATCGCCACCGGCAACAGCGACCTGTCGCGTCGTACCGAGCAGCAAGCCGCCAACCTGGAAGAAACCGCCGCCTCGATGGAGGAGCTGACCTCCACCGTGCGCCAGAACGCCGAGCACGCCCGTCAGGCCAACCAGCTGGCGATAGGTGCACATGGTGTGGCCAGCCAGGGCGGCAACGTGGTTGGTCAGGTGGTCACCACGATGAGCGCGATCGAAGCCTCGTCGAAGAAGATCGCCGACATCATCAGCGTGATCGATGGCATCGCCTTCCAGACCAATATCCTGGCGCTCAACGCCGCCGTGGAAGCGGCACGAGCCGGCGAACAGGGCCGCGGTTTCGCCGTGGTCGCCTCGGAAGTACGCACCCTCGCCCAGCGCTCGGCCGCTGCGGCCAAGGAGATCAAGGGCCTGATCGACGATTCAGTCGGCAAGGTCGGCGAAGGCTCTGCACTGGTGCGGCAAGCTGGCACCACCATGGACGAAATCGTCACCTCGGTGCAACGCGTGACCGACATCATGGCTGAGATCTCGGCAGCCTCGCAGGAACAGAGCGCCGGTATCGACCAGGTCAACCAGACCGTCATGCAGATGGATGAAACCACCCAGCAGAATGCCGCGCTGGTGGAAGAAGCCACTGCAGCTGCACGCTCGATGGAAGATCAGGCCAACCAGTTGGCCGAAGCCGTGGCAGTGTTCCGCACCGCTACGGACAACACCAACAAACTGCCAAGCAAGCCATCGGTCACCGCTGTCACCGCTTTCACCTCGGCCTCACCGCGCCCGCAACAACGCCTGCGCACAGTCGCCGCCAGCGCACGTAGCGGACAGGCCGCACTGAAAATGGATGATGGAGATTGGCAGGAATTCTGACCTGTCTGTCGTCCTTACAAGCCCCCGGCGCGCTGTGCCGGGGGCTTTTTTGTTTCCGTGAGTTCGTCGGACGAGGTCGCGGATTCCAACGGTGCTTCCCGACTGATCGTAAGAGAGCTCGTGAAATAGTGTGAAATCGTGAATGGCCACACATTCCATCCGCAGGACCCGTCACTGAATTCTATTGATGTCTTTGAACTGCTAAGTGACGTGATATTTGCGTGAACAATTGTGCTGAATTCTTCAGAATTCCAGACAGTTAGTCCCCTACAGCGAACTCAGAAAACGCCGTTATCGGCTATGACAACGCCCGCATAGGCTTGCGGCGTGGACACAGCACTGTGTGATCCAGGGTTCAACAGGACCCCTGCGCAGCGCCCCAAATCTGCAGTCGATCCGGAGAGTCAGAGATGGAGTTCTTTCGCAACCTCAGCATCGCCAGAAAACTCGCAGTTGCTTTCACCCTGACCACCCTGACCACCCTCGCCATGGGCGGCTTTGCCGTGCAACGTCTGCATCAGGCCACTGCCCAGCTCGACCAGGTCAGCACCCGCTACATGCCCGCCGTCCAGTACCTGGAGCAGATGCGTGCGGACCTGGCTGAAATCCGCATCGCCGAGTTGTCGCAGCTCTCACATCTGAACGAACCAGCCTATGTAGCAGAGTACAACCAGCGCATCGTCGAACAACGGCAGAAGCTGGCCGAGCACCGCAAGCAATATGAAGTGCTGCCCGCCGACGCCACCCAGCAGGGTTTGTACGCTGAGTTGAGCAAAACCCTGGACGCTTACTTCAATGCCCACGCATTGATGGAGAAGGCGATCACCGAAGGTCAGTTCGAGCTGGCCCAGAACATCTCCAACGATCAATCACGTATCAGCCGACGCGACCTGTTTGATGCCGTTGAGAAACTCAGCGCTCACGTCGCCTCGGTACTGGACAAGGAAGTGGCCGAGGCCAACGCCGCGCAGACCCGCAGCACCACCGCAATCATCGTCTGCATGCTGCTGCTGGGCTTGCTGTCTGTTGTCTTTGGCGTGGTTATCGTGCGTGCCATCGTACGTCCGGTGAACGATGCCGTGCGCGCTGCCGACGATGTCGCCAACGGACGCTTGGACAGCATCCTGGACAGCAGCCGCAAGGACGAAGTTGGCGCACTGCTCGCCTCGATGCAGCGCGTACAGAACCAGCTCAAAACCGTGATCGGCGCGCAGATCGAGATGGCGCGAGAGCACGACCAGGGCGCGATCAGCTTCCGCATCGACGAATCCCGCTTCCCCGGCGAATACGGGCGGATGGTGCGCGAGGTCAATACCCTGGTTGCCCAGCACATCGGGGTCAAGATGCGCGTGGTTGAAGTCATGCGCCACTACGCCCGCGGTGATCTGTCGGTGGACATGGACCGTCTGCCAGGCGAAAAGGCCGCCATCACCCAGGCCATGGACAGCACCAAGGCCAGCCTTTCGGCAATCAACACCGAGATCAAGCGCCTGGCCCATGCGGCCGCGGCCGGTGACTTCAGCCAGCGTGGCAATGCCGATCAGTTCGAGCACGACTTCCGCGACATGGTCGGTGGCGTCAATTCGCTGATGGAAACCACCGAGGACAATCTCGGCCACCTCTCTCGGCTGCTGCAGGCGGTTGCCCAGGGTGATCTGACCCAGCGTATGGAAGGCGATTTCCACGGAGTATTCGCGCGCATGCGTGATGATGGCAATGCCACCATCGAGCAGTTGACCGGCATCGTCTCGCGCATCCAATCGGCCAGCGGCAGCATTAGCTTGTCGGCCAGCGAAATCGCCACCGGCAACGATGATCTGTCGCGGCGGACCGAGCAGCAGGCGGCCAATCTGGAAGAAACGGCCGCATCCATGGAGGAGCTGACCTCCACCGTGCGCCAGAATGCCGAGCACGCACGCCAGGCCAATCAGCTGGCACGTGGTGCGGCCGAGGTTGCCGCGCAGGGCGGCAACGTGGTCGGGCAAGTGGTGACTACGATGAGCGCGATCGAGGCCTCGTCCAAGAAGATCGCCGACATCATCAGCGTCATCGACGGCATCGCCTTCCAGACCAACATCCTGGCGCTCAATGCTGCGGTGGAAGCGGCACGCGCCGGTGATCAGGGCCGCGGCTTTGCGGTGGTGGCATCGGAAGTGCGCACGCTGGCGCAGCGCTCGGCGGCGGCAGCCAAGGAGATCAAAGGCTTGATCGACAACTCGGTCGACAAGGTCGCCGAAGGTTCGCAACTGGTACGCAACGCCGGCAACACCATGGACGAGATCGTTGCCTCGGTACAGCGCGTCACCACCATCATGGCCGACATCTCCTCTGCCTCGCAGGAGCAGTCCACCGGCATCGACCAGGTCAATCAGACCGTCATGCAGATGGATGAGACCACCCAGCAGAACGCGGCATTGGTGGAAGAAGCCACCGCCGCCGCACGCTCGATGGAAGACCAGGCACATCAGCTCACTGATGCGGTGGCGCAATTCCGCCTGGCAGGCTCGGTAAGTGCGTCGCTGGCGAAAGTCGCTGCCAGCCCGGGAGCTGCACCGCCGCGTGGTCGTCCGGCATTGCGGGCCATCCCGAAGTCGACCAGTCGCGCGCCGGTCGCCAGTACGGACGATTGGCAGGAATTTTAAGTTGACGATGTTGGCGACGGGGTTTTCTTCATCCTGCTGGCTGCCCCCGAGCAAGAGCCTCCCCTCACCCCAACCCCTCTCCCGCTTGCGGGAGAGGGGCTGAAGCGTAGTGCCGAGCCATGCTCGGCAGGGGCCTCACCAGCGAAAGGCCGCCCTCACCCAAACCCCCGCTCAGCGCCCGCTGGCGTAAGCGAGACAGGGGTTAAAACCCTAACCACCTACGTGCTCGCGCTCCACCACATCCGCGCCCAACACCGACACGCCCGGAAAAACACCTTTCGCGTCATAGCGCAGGCGCAGCTGCTGTAGTCGTCGCCAGATATCGGCGGAATAGCAGCTGGCAACCTCGTCCGAACGAGACTCAAGATCGAACTCGTTGATGTAGCTACCCGTTGCCACCGTTGCCAGCTGGTCGTAGACACTGTGCAGCCAATCCCGATTGAGCTCATCCTCATCCTCGTCATTCCATTGCGCGTAGGTTGAGACCGATAAGCGCCCACGCAACGAGTACGCCGCGTCGCAGAACGCATGCTCTGGCCGCACAATCACCAGGGAGAACGTGGCCGGCGACGGGCGCGCCTGCATTCCGGACAGCAACGCATCGGCCGCCTTTTCTATCGCGTCGGTCATGATGTTGTCGGCCCGGTAGCGCTTGCTGACCATGGCTTGCTCGGTCTGTCGATAG
Organism: Stenotrophomonas sp. STEN018; assembly: GCF_056760235.1. Taxonomy (NCBI): domain Bacteria; kingdom Pseudomonadati; phylum Pseudomonadota; class Gammaproteobacteria; order Lysobacterales; family Lysobacteraceae; genus Stenotrophomonas; species Stenotrophomonas sp. STEN018. Next base: position 60,882 of record NZ_JBRREK010000017.1, on the reverse strand, counting down.
ATCGGATCGAAGCTATCCAACACCTGTTCGGCGAACTCGCCTACCCACGGATCAATGTCCGCGCGCAGTGCTTCATGCAACGCCACGGCCTGGGTACTGTCGTCGCAGAACACGCTGGCACTCAATCCGACGGGCACGCCCTCAGCCCCGCCAAGTACCAGCATGATCTGCACCCGAGGGTCGTCGCTACGCCCGCCCAGCGCCATCAACAGATGCTTGAGGTTTGCTGCGTCCACCGGGTAGCCACGTGACAGCATCGCTTTCGGTGCAGGCCAGACTTTCAGATGGAAACGAACCACCACGAAGAACAGGCAAGGGCCGCCACCGCGTGCCGCCCACAGCAGCTCTGGATTCTCGGTCTCGCTGACGTGCAGCAGCTGGCCATCGGCGGTCACCACATCCAAAGCACGGATGTTGAAAGTACTCATCCCGCCCCAGGCATCACAGTTGATGCCCAGTCCGCCACCGAGCAGGAAACCGGCAAGTCCAACTTTTCCTCCGTGGCCCGTGGGGAACGCCAGCCCGTGTGGGGCCAAGGCGTGCGATAGCTGGGCACTGGTCACGCCAGGCCCAACCGTCACCATCTGCTGCTCCGCATGAACCTCAATCGCGTTCAGCAACGACAGGTCCAGCAACAGACCGCCGCGATGAAAGAAGCTGCCTGCATAACTATGCCCGGAGCCTTTCATTGCCACTCGCAATCTATGCGGGCGCGCAAAGTCGATGCTTTTGATTACATCGTCGATGGACGCAGCACGCACGATGTATTCAGGATACCGTTCAAAATCACGCTTGTTCCATGCGGTGCTGTAGTACCAGCTGGCGTACTCGGCATGATGGCGCGACCTGACCTTGCCCTCCAGCGTTTGCGAGAAGGCACGGAAGTCGTCGGGAAGAATCTTCGGGTGCAGCGGGTCCATGTCAGTTCCCTTGGATAGGCCAGATAGATCGGGGTCAAGCGGCCACGGTGCTGGTCGCCGAATACAACGGCAGGGGCAGCAGCCCCAATCGGGTCTTGATCCGCGCGTTCAAGCGCCCGGCTTCGATGGTGCGTACACCAGCAGCCAGTGCCCATTCGTAGGCATACGCGAAACTGATGGTGTAGGGACTGTATTCCGTCAGGTCGTAGCGCATACCCGCCGACCAGATGCACATCAGAGGGCCATCAACGAAGCAGATGAGTCCGCCCACCACCACACCCTTGTCTTCAATCATCACCAGCCGCACCAATCCGTCGCAGGTCCGTACGAATCGCGCCAGCGCCTGTGCAGGGAAATATTGCGGGGTTCCGTTGCGCGCGGTGGTCTGCTGGCACAGTTCGGTCAGCTGCTCCAGGCGTTGGTCGAACGGCGGAGCCAGGAACTTGATCTCCGCATCGGCAGCCGCGAACTTGCGCAGCTGCCGGGTCATCTCGTAGCGACCATCCTTGGGCAGGGCTTTCACCACTGCGTCGAAACCATCGAAGCGGGTCATGTCCATGAAGTATCTGTCGACCAGATAGCGCACTTCCAGGCCCTGTTCCGCCAACTGTTGCCGGGCCTGGTCGCGCGCCACGTTCAGGACCCCAACGTATTGCGCGTCCACAGAGATGGCCAACGCTTTCAAAGCACCCACCAGCCCCTGCTCAACGGCGGCTCCAGGCACAGCGATGACTTCGCTGTCGAAACAATGCATGACATGACTGAACAACCCGGTCTGCCCGCGGTCGCTTTCGATTCCGGCAGTCCGTGCCAGCAACCCGAACGGGTCAACCGTCTGCACGGTTTGCAGGTAGGCGGGCAGGAACCCGACCAAACGCCCTTCGGCACGCGCCAATAGATAGAACGCACCTTTTATCGCCAGCAAAGGCGAACGCTCCGCCGCGCACAGGAAGCGCCAATCGTAAAAAAAAGACGCCTGACTTGCCTGATGGAACTCACGGTACTCGGCCTCATCCACCGCATCGATGGAAAGCCGGACCTCCACTTCAATGGACATTGCCTGACCCTCAGGATCGCCTAGCACCCGGGGTATCAAGCCGGGGCAGGAACGAAAAGATGGTTCATTGACGGCGACTCCGCCGTCGCCGGGAAAGACTACCTATCGGCGATCGCAGCTAGCGCTTGCGACACTCGATGATTGCTGCGTGTGGCTCATCCACATACGCCTGCAGTGCCAGCGGCACTTCTGACAAGTCGTGCTTTGCAGCAAGTGTGGGGTTGGACCATTGGATCGAGTCCGCGCCGGCCTTGCGTAATGCCGCCTCAATCGCCTGTTGCGACCAGTACCAGGCATGCACGCTGGCGTCGTACTGGCGATAGCGCAGATCCAGGCGCAGGCGCCCACCTTCGTGATACGGCTGCGCACTGTCATCAGGCGTCAACGTGAAACCGCAGCCTTCGTAGTAACTGGGCGCTGGCGCGTAATGCGGATGGATAGGCAGGGCAATCAATCGCCCTCCAGCGCGCAGCGGTGCCATCATCTGCGCCGCCATCTGATCGAGCTCGGCCAGCGTCGTTGCATACGGCAGCACGTAGACCGCCAACACCACATCGAACGCAGCCTGGCTGACGTCATCCAATGTGGAGCGGAAATTGATGTCCAAGCCATCGCGCTGTGCGCAACGTCGTGCGTAGTCGAGCATTCCTTCGGCGAGATCGTAGCCCACCACCTTGCGTGCACCGGCACGCTTCAGCAACCGTGAGTAGTAGCCGCTACCGCAGCCGAACTCCAGAACATCCAAGCCTTCCAACCCGCCCAACGCAGCAAACACGCTTGGCGTCTCGATGTACTTGCGGAAGGGCCACGTTGCCATGTCCTCGTAGAGCGCACCCAACTGATCGAACTGATCTGCTGCTTCCCTGCTCATCTGCTGTTCCCTTCTTTTGAGGGTACTGCGGTGGAAGAAGTTGCAGATCCTCACGGATCGGAATGCCCAAAACCGTGATGAAAATCACACATCATCGATAATTCACACACTTCTCTCAAAGATGAAATGGGATGTTCAGCTGCCGTCAAGCTGCCGGAACCTTCATTTCCATTACTTCCGGCCTTGCCGCCGATAGCTGGATGTACCCACTCCCCAACCTGTCGGCAAATCTCCCGCTGAATACGGACACTCGTAACTATTCAACTAAAGATGTTAAAAAGGCGGCCGTTATCACAGTTTGTAGCGCCTTCACCTGCGCTGCGCTGATCTTCGACCTCATCGCAACCGTGTCCATGCCCGACCAAGAATCGCCCGCACCGACGCCCTCCCCGCACGCCGGCAACCTGTATGCCGACGACCGATACATGGTGCGCAACGCGCACCAGGTGCGGCACCTGCTGCAGGCCATGATTGATCAGCGCTCGATGATCAACGTGCACCCGGATGGCCGCGACCAGGCCTTCCCATCGGCGGTGCTGGACGTGGACATGCATGGGCTGGTGCTGGATGCCAGCCCGGTGCCCTCGATCAATCGCACGGTAGAGACCGCCAGCAACCTGCTGTGCTTTGGCCAGGTCGACAAGGTCACGGTCCGCTTCCAGCTGGAAGGCCAGCGCCGCATCGACCGTGACGGCCACGTTGCCTTCGAGATTCCGCTGCCCGAGGAGGTCTATCACCTGCAACGGCGCGAGTTCTACCGACTTGAAACCCCGGTCGGTGATTCGCCTTACTGCGTGCTGCCCGACCCGGACGGTGGTGAAGCCAGCCGCTGGCGAGTATTGGACATCAGCGCAGGCGGTATGGCGCTGCTGCTACCGCCCGACCAGAACCTGCTCAAGCTGCAGAGCCGCTACAGGTGCGTGCTGGAGATCCCTGAAAGCGCTCCAATCTCAACCCCGCTGGTGGTCTGCAACCTGCGTCAGCAGAAGCAACCCAATGGCACGGAGATGACCCGCATCGGCCTGCGCTTCGACGACCTGCCGCGCGGCGCGGACAACAGCATCCAGCGCTATATCTTCCGCATTGATCGTTTACGCAAGGCGCGTAGCAACGGCGATTGAGGCGGAAGCCCTTTCGGGCACCCAGCTTTGACTTGGGCTACTGCTGTTGAGCCGTCATTCCCGCGCAGGCGGGAATCACTCTCGGTTCCTGTTCCGGTTCCGGTTCTTGCTTCGGCTTCCAGGCTTCGCTCCTGGTCGCCATACGCTCGCTTGCGCGGAAATGACGGCTTAACAGCAACGGCTGAAACCGAAGGCCCAGCCCAACCCCACTCCCAAAGCCAAGCTTCGCCAGCCAACATCACTACCCGTATCACCCAGCACCCAATAGCGCTGCCTCGCGCCACGAAATGACGGAAAAATGGCAGCTTCAAATATGATGGCGCGCACATTTCCAACTCAACACCCAATCGCACCCGAGCTTTCCCTGCCGGCCTCCTAAAGTCCCCCGTCGCAACGCCGATACCGGTGCATCAGCCGCATCGCCACGGCAGCCCGCCAGGACCAGGATCCGCCATGAATGACTCCCGCAGCACGTCCACCGACACCACCGGTGGCGAGTACCTCAGCTTCACCCTCGGCAACGAGCACTACGGCGTGGATATCCTCAAGGTGCAGGAAATCCGCGGCTACGATGCGGTCACCCGCGTGCCGGACGCACCGGACTACATCAAGGGTGTCATCAACCTGCGCGGCACCATCGTGCCGGTCATCGACCTACGCCTGAAGCTGCGCCTGGACGAGGCCCGCTATGACGCCTTCACCGTGATGATCGTGCTCAACGTCGAAGACCGCGTTGTCGGCATCGTCGTGGACAGCGTCTCCGACGTGATTCCGCTCAACGCCGAGCAGATCCGCCCGACCCCGGAGTTCGGCGCTGCGGTCGATACCCGCTTCATTTCCGGCATCGGCACCCAGGACGATCGCATGCTGATCCTGCTGGATATTGAAACCCTGCTCGACACCGCCGACCTCGGTCAGCCGAGTGTCACCGAAGAAGCGGCCTGAGCGGCAATTTCGCAAAGTCGATCACAGTTTCATGCATGCAATTCAAGCGCCGCTTCTACTGGCCGATAGCCATTGCATGCCTGTCCTCCCCGACCGGCCCTACTTTCCCATCCCGGAGTTTCCGATGTACAAGCATGTACTTCCGCTGTTTGCTGCCACCGTACTGGCGACCGTCGCGTTCGACGCAGTTGCCGATGCCGAGATGATCCCGCCGGAAAGCGCCGCGCGTTTCGCTGGCAAGGACGGCATGGTCTGCGGCAAGGTCGAAAAAGCCCGCTACGCCGAAGGCTCCGAAGGCCAGCCGACCTTCCTGCACATGGGCGGCATGTTCCCGCGCCACACCTTCTCGGCGCGTATCGCCGGCAGCAACCGCAGCAAGTTCGGCTTCCCGCTGGAAACCCTGGAAGGCAAGACCGTCTGCGTGATCGGCAAGATCCAGCGCGACGCATCGCGCGCCGAAATCGAAGTGGCATCGCCGGCCAACCTGAAGCTGGCAAACATCAAGTAATCCGCCTTTCGTCACGCCGGCTCAGCCGGCGTGCCACCCCGCGCCTATGACATGGCGGGGCCTGTTCCCGGAGATCGCGCAAGATGCAGTGGATCAACTCGCTGAAACTGAAGCCGAAGCTGATGCTGACTTTCGGCGTCGTGCTGTTCGTCATGTTGTTGCAGGGCATCGTCGCGTATCGCGGCCTGCACTCACTGAACAACGCCACCACCGACCTCGCTGAGAAACGTACCCCCAGCCTCCGCACCACCGGTGAGTTGAGTGGCATGGTCAGCGAGTACCGCAACGCGTCCTATCAGAGTTTGATCCGCGCCAGCGATGACGTAAAAGCCGACGCGAAATCACGCGCAACTGAGCTGCGCATGCAGATTGATACCACCATCGCCGCGTATCCGAAGCTGATCGACAGCCCGGAACAGAAGAAGCTCTTCGACACATTTGTCGCCGACTGGGGCAAGACGGCAGCTTCCTACGACGCAGTCAGCGAAATGCTGGCGCTGGACCTGCCGGATGACGCCATCGATACCTTCGTTGGCGAAACCCGCAACCTGCACCGCAAGGCTTATGCAGCCCTGCAGGCACTTGCCGCAAGCGACAATACCCGCGCCCAGGCGGCCGCCAAACAAGCTGCGGAAACCTATCGCGCGTCGGCCCTGCTGATCATCATCGCCGTGCTGGTCGGCGGCGCTGCCGGCCTGGCACTGATCTGGTTGTTCGCCCGCTCACTGGTCAACGCAATGCGTGGCGCCGTGGATGTGGCCAATGAAGTTGCGAGCGGCAAGTTGGACGGCACCATCGACCTGTCCCGCGCCGACGAGGTCGGCGACCTGTTGCGTGCCATGCAGCGCATGCAGCGCGACCTGCGTGAACGCATCGAACGCGATCAGGTCATCGCCAACGAGAATCTGCGCATCCGTACCGCACTGGATTACTCGTCGACCGGCGTGTTCCTGACCAACAACGATCTGGAGATCGTTTACGCCAACCGCGCCCTGCTCGACAAGCTCAACGAGCATCAAGAGCAGATCAGCGGCGCGCTCAGCCAGTTCGACGCCAGCAAGCCGCTGATCGGCCAGCCGGTAACTGTGCTTGAACACCGCGGCGAAGTAGATGCCAAAGTTCTGGAAGCACTGGACAGGACTGGCGTCTTCAAGCGCGAAATGCGCTTTGGCGAAGCCGAGTTCGCGCAGACCATCTCGGTCATCCGCGACGACAACAATGTACGCGTCGGCCATGTCGTCGAGTGGCGCGACCGTAGCACCGAAGCCCAGGTTGAGAAGGAAGTGGCGCGCATCATCGAAGCCGCCGCAGCTGGCGACCTCAGCGGCCGCATCGGCACAGCCGACAAGGACGGCTTCTTCCTGCAGCTGGCCAGCCAGATCAACGGCCTGCTCGACGCCAACGCCAGCAGTCTGGAGCAGATCTCCAACCTGCTGTCGGGCCTGTCCCGCGGCGACCTGACCGTACGCATGCACGGCGAGTACCAGGGCGTGTTCGCCACCATGCGTGACGACGCCAATGCCACCGCAGAGCAGCTGACCGGCATCGTTGGCCGCATCAAGCAGTCCTCGGTCTCGATCAATTCGGCGGCTACCGAAATCGCTGCCGGCAACAACGACCTGTCGCGTCGTACCGAGCAGCAGGCCGCCAATCTGGAAGAAACCGCCGCATCGATGGAGGAATTGACCTCCACCGTGCGCCAGAACGCAGAATCGGCGCGTCAGGCCAACCAGCTCGCCATCGGCGCCGCCTCGGTTGCCTCGCAGGGCGGAGACGTGGTCAGCCAGGTAGTCACTACCATGACCCAGATCGAGCAGTCCTCGCGCAAGATCGCCGAGATCATCTCGGTCATCGACGGCATCGCCTTCCAGACCAATATCCTGGCCTTGAATGCGGCAGTGGAAGCCGCCCGTGCCGGCGAACAGGGCCGCGGCTTTGCCGTGGTTGCATCGGAAGTCCGTACACTGGCGCAGCGTTCGGCCGGTGCGGCCAAGGAAATCAAGGGCCTGATCGACGACTCGGTCGGCAAGGTCGCCGATGGCTCGGCGCTGGTCCGCAAGGCCGGCACCACCATGGGTGAGATCGTCGCCTCGGTACAGCGCGTGACCGACATCATGGCCGAGATCTCCGCCGCTTCGCAGGAGCAGTCCGCCGGCATCGAGCAGGTCAACCAGACCATCGTGCAGATGGATGAAACCACCCAGCAGAACGCCGCACTGGTGGAAGAAGCCACCGCCTCCGCCCGGTCAATGGAAGAACAGGCCGTCCACCTGGCAAACGTGGTGTCCGTGTTCCAACTGGAAGATGGTGCTATCGAGACCATCAGTCCCAAGCCCTTGCGCGAACCGGCACCCCGCCCTGCCAGCCAGGCTCCGGCACCCGCACCGCGTCGCCGTACCGCCGCCCGGGCCGCAGTAGCCGAGATGGCCGATTCGGACTGGCAGGAGTTCTAAGCGATAGCGTCAACGGCCTCGGCGGCAACGCTGCCCACCCAAGCCATTGAGCAACCCGGAATCCGATGCCAGACCTCTGGCATCGGATTTTTTTTTGCCCTTGTGGGAGCGGCGTAAGCCGCGAAGCTCAGACACCAACAGATGACACAGGTGGCGACTATTCCAGCATTGCTAGCTTCGCGGCTAACACCGCTCCCACAACGCCGAAACGCAGCAATCCTCATCACCACCGCACGCATCTGAACGACTCCTCGTCGCGCATCAGGCCTGCCCCATCAAACCACTCAACTCATGCGCCCTGCGGCCGATAACCCGGTAACCCCTCACGCAGCGCCGATACCGCAAGGTTGGCGGCAGATTCGATGAATATCGCTTCGCTCTGGAACAACTACATTTCCAATATTTCGGTCAGGCGCAAGCTGAACCTGCTGACTGCTCTGATCGTCATCGGCGTCATCGCTCTGTCGGTCATAGCGGCGCGCATGCAGTATCTGGACCTGTACGAAACCCGCAAGGACGCGCTGCGCGCCCAGGTGGAAATGAGCTACGGCGTTCTGGATCATTACGCCAAGGAAGCGGAAACCGGTGCGATGCCGCTGGAAGATGCTCAGAAGTACGCAATGGCCGCGCTGCAGAAGATGCGTTCCGACGGCGACGTTAACTATTTCAACATCTACAGCAACAACTACGTGCTGTTGATGCATCCGTTCCGCGCCGACCTGGTTGGCAAGGATATGAAGGACTTCCGTGACCAGGACGGCGTGCGCCTGTACTACGACCAGGTTGAAGCTGCGCGCAAGGGCGGCGGCTATGTCGCTTACGTCTGGGCCAAGCCCGGCAAGGAAGGCATGGTCGGCAAACTCACCTATGCGGGCATGTACACACCGTGGAACTGGGTGGTTTCCAGCGGCATGTACATGGACGACCTGCAGGCCCAGGCGCTGAAGTTCACTGCGGTGATGACGGCAGCCGGCGGCGTGCTGGTACTGCTGGTCCTGGCCCTGAGCTGGATCATCGGCAATCGCATCGTGCTGCCGCTGCGCAGCGCAACCGCCGTGGCCACCGCCATTGCCAATGGCCGCATGGACAACCGCATCGCAGCTCCCAGCAAGGATGAAACCGGCCAGCTGCTGAGCAGCATGGCAAACATGCAGGATCAGCTGCGCGCCGTGATCGGCGCACAGGCGGAAATGGCGCGCCAGCACGACGCCGGCATGATCCGCTATCGCATCGACGCCAGCGCCTTCCCCGGCGCCTACGGGGTGATGGTGGAAGAAACCAACGTATTGGTCAGCAACCACATCGACGTCAAGATGCAGGTGATCGCGCTGGCGCAGCGCTATGCGGTTGGTGATCTCAGCCAGGACATGCCGTTGCTGCCGGGCGACAAGCGTGTCATCACCGACACAATGGCCGCAATCAAGACCAACCTCGCCGCCATCAACAGCGAAATCAAACGTCTGGGCAGCGCGGCAGCTGCCGGCGATTTCACTCAGCGCGGCGATGAAGACCGCTTCGAGCACGACTTCCATGCAATGGTGCGCTCGCTGAACAACATGATGCAGGTCAGCGACGACAACCTCGGCGAGGTATCGCGTTTACTGCAGGCGCTTGCGGAGGGCGACCTCACCGTCAAGCTCAGCGGCGACGCCCAGGGTGTCTTCGCCAGCATGCGCGAAGACGCCAACAGCACCGTCAGCCAGCTGGCCGGCATTGTCTCCGGCATCCAGCAGTCGGCGGACAGCATCAATCTCGCCGCCGGCGAGATCGCTACCGGCAATGCGGATCTGTCGCGTCGCACCGAAATGCAGGCCGCCAACCTTGAAGAAACCGCCGCGTCAATGGAGGAACTGACCTCCACCGTCCGCCAGAACGCGGAGTCCGCCCGCCAGGCCAACCAGCTCGCCATCGGTGCTGCCGGGGTAGCGTCGCGTGGTGGTCTTGTAGTGGAAGAAGTGGTCACCACCATGGGCCAGATCCAGCAGTCCTCGCGCCGCATCGCCGACATCATCAGCGTGATCGATGGCATTGCGTTCCAGACCAATATCCTTGCGCTGAACGCCGCAGTGGAAGCCGCGCGAGCTGGTGAACAGGGCCGCGGTTTTGCGGTGGTTGCCGCCGAAGTCCGCACCCTTGCCCAGCGCTCGGCGGGCGCGGCCAAAGAGATCAAATCGCTGATCGAGGACTCGGTCGAGCGCGTGGACGAAGGCTCGCAGCTGGTACAGCAGGCCGGCACTACCATGGGCGAGATCGTTACCGCGGTACAACGCGTCACCGACATCATGGCCGAAATTTCTGCAGCGTCGCAGGAGCAGTCAGCCGGCATCGAACAGGTCAACCAGACCGTCATGCAGATGGACGAGACCACCCAACAGAATGCCGCCCTGGTCGAAGAGGCCACCGCCGCTGCCCGTTCGATGGAAGAACAGGCCAACCTGCTCGACCAAGCGGTTGCGGTATTCCAACTGAGCGCGCAGCCGGCAGCGGCAACGCGCCCGCAAGCACTCGCCCTGGCCAGCTGAGCGGACCGCCACCATGATCGATCTCGACAGCAACCAGCGTGACTTCGAGTTCAACGACCGTGACTTCCGTCGCGTCTGCGAGCTGATCCATGCCCGTGCCGGCATCGCGCTGGCCCCAGCCAAACGCGACATGGTCTATGGGCGTCTGTCGCGACGGTTGCGCAATCTGGGTCTGCACTCCTTCAAGGACTACCTGGATCAGCTGGAACAGCATGGCGGCGACGAGTGGCAGGCCTTCACCAATGCCCTGACTACCAACCTCACTTCGTTCTTCCGCGAGCCGCACCATTTCGACAAACTGCGCGAGGAACTGCAGACACGCGCCGCGAAGGCGCCGCTGAAGCTATGGTCGTGCGCGGCCTCCACCGGTGAGGAGCCCTACTCCATGGCGATCACCGCCTGCGAAGCCTTCTCGTCGATGACGCCACCGGTGCGCATCATCGCCACCGACGTCGACACCCAGGTGCTGGCCACTGCCAGCCAGGGCATCTACGCCATGGACCGCATCGCCGGCTTGGATCCGGCCATGAAGCGCCGCTATTTCCAGCGTGGCAGCGGCCCGAACGAGGGCAAGTGCCGGGTGGCACCCGCCCTGCGCGCCCTGATCGAGTTCCGCCCGCTCAACCTGTTGTCCAACCGCTACGACGTTGGCGGTCCGTTTGACGCATTGTTCTGCCGCAACGTGATGATCTATTTCGACAAGCCAACCCAGCGTGGCATCCTCTCGCGGCTTGTCCAGCATATGGATGAGGACAGCCTGCTTTACACCGGCCACTCCGAAAACTATCTGCATGCTGCCGACCTGATCCAGCCCTGCGGTCGCACCTTGTACCGCCGCAGCCGCAGGAATGGCGCATGAAAAATCCGCAGCAGCATCCCGATGAGGTGATGCGCTACCGCGACACGCGGTTCCAGACGATTGCCGCCAAGCTGCTACCCACCCAATACCTGGTGGTGGACGACGATACCGCGTTGACCACAATCCTCGGCTCATGCGTGGCAGCCTGCATCCGCGATCCCATTCTCGGCATCGGTGGCATGAATCACTTCCTGCTGCCTGAAGGCAATGTGGGCGACGGTGCACCAGCGCGCTACGGCAGCTACGCCATGGAATTGCTGATCAACGACCTGCTCAAGCGCGGCGCACACCGCAAGCGCCTGGAAGCCAAGGTATTCGGCGGCGCCAATGTACTCAAAGGTTTCACGAGCAACCCGGTTGGCACCCGCAACGCCGAGTTCGTGCGCCAGTACCTGCGCGCTGAACATATTCCGATTGCCGCCGAGGACCTGTGCGGAATTCATCCGCGCAAAATCTGGTTCTTCCCGATCACTGGACGGGTTGTAGTGCAGCGCTTGCCACACGCACATGATGCCGAAGTTGTCGCTACCGAAACCGCCGTCCGCGCCCGCCTGTCGCATACCCCGGTCAGTGGTGGCGTGGAGCTGTTTGAATGATGCCGCAGGCACCATGCCGTGTTCTGATCGTCGACGACTCGGCCCTGGTACGCCAGATCTTGACCGAGATACTGGCCGCCGATCCCGCCATCGAGGTCATCGGCACCGCCGCCGATCCGCTGCTGGCGCGCGAAAAGATCAAACGGCTCAACCCGGACGTACTAACGCTTGACGTGGAAATGCCGCGCATGGACGGCCTGGCCTTCCTGGAGAACCTGATGCGTCTGCACCCGCTACCGGTGGTGATGGTGTCGTCACTGACCGAGCGCGGCGCAGACACCACCCTGCAAGCCTTGGCCTTGGGCGCGGTGGACTTTGTCGCCAAGCCCAAGATCGACGTCGCGCGCGGATTGGATGCGTATGCGGAGGAAATCCGCAACAAGGTCAAGATGGCTGCCCGCTCGCGGGTGCGGGCAATTGCCGGCGGTCCACGTCGGCCGCTACAGCGCCCGGCCAGCGCCGGCAGCCTCGGCTTCCGCACCACCGACCGCTTGATCGCCATCGGCGCTTCCGCCGGTGGCACCGAGGCCCTGCGCGTGGTGTTGGAAGCGATGCCCGCCGATGCACCTGCCATTGTCATGACCCAGCACCTCCCGGCCAGCTTCAGCACCGCCTTTGCCGAGCGCCTGGACCGGCACTCGGCAATGTCGGTACGCGAAGCCAGCGACGGCGAAGCCGTCCTGCCTGGTCATGCCTACCTACCTGCCGGCGGCCAGCATCTGCGTGTGATACGCGACGGTGCGCGCTGGCGGTGCCGGGTGGACGACGGCGTGCCGGTCAACCTGCACAAGCCGGCAGTCGATGTATTGTTCCGCTCGGTCGCGATGAATGCCGGTGCCAACGCCATCGGGGTGATCTTGACTGGCATGGGCGAAGACGGTGCACGCGGTCTGCTGGAGATGAAACAGGCCGGTGCGGCCACCTTGGCCCAGGATGAAGCAAGTGCGGTTGTATGGGGCATGCCAGGCAGCGCAGTGCGTTTGGGTGCCGCCGATGAGGTACTGCCGCTGGATAGGATCGCCGAACGCGTCCTTGCCATTGCCCGCAGCTGACCTCACGGTCAGCGCAGCGGTGCCTTGATCAGTCGACCACTTCGAGCTCGCGCATCGCCGCCAGCACGGCGATGATCATCGGCAGCTCGCTGGCGATGAACTGGGCATTGGCAACCACCTCGTCCAGCTCTACCTCATGCTGATCGCATAGAAATTCAACGCGCTCGCAGATATCCATCAAGTGAGCCACCTGCAGCAAGCGCACACCTCCATTGATCCTATGCACCAGATTTGACATGGCGCGGGGCTCGAACCCGGGTAGCAGTGCCTGCAACTCGGTCAGATCACGCACGAAACTCTTGTGCGCCTCCGCTACCAGGTTGCGCGTCATCGCTGCGTCCCCGCCGGTCAATTCCCGCAATGCCGCGGTGATATCGCGTGTCTGTTCCTGACGTGGCACCGGCACGCCAACACCGTTCTTTTCACCGAGCGTGACCAACATACTGGACAGGGTACCCAGACTCACGGGCTTGAACAGGCAATCATTCATGCCTGATGCAATGCATTTGGCGCGCTCCTCCGGCTGCGCATTGGCAGTAAAGCCGATGATCACGCACGGCGCCCGGCCATCGGCCTTCTCATGGCGGCGTATGGCCCGTGCCATGTCATGCCCATTCATCACCGGCATATTGCAGTCGGTAACAACAACATCGACGCCCTCTGCAAGCCAGCAGTCCAAGCCTTCGCGCCCATCGGAAGCGCTACGCACACTTTGACCAAGGAAGGCCAGCTGCTGGGTCAGCAAGGTACGGTTGGCGGAATGATCATCCACCACCAGCACCTTCATGCTGGGATGCTTGGCATCCACGGTCTGCAGCACCTCCGCGGTACCGGGGATAGCGGGCAACACTTCCAACGGCAGGTTCAATACCACCGACGTCCCTTCGCCCAAGGTGCTGCGGATGGAGATATCACCACCCATCAGCTCGCACAGGAACTTGCAGATCGGCAGTCCCAAACCCGTACCCCCGCGCGAGCTATGGCCGTGATCGGCCTGCGCGAACGGATCGAACAGGCGCGCAATGTCACCCTCAGCGATGCCTATGCCGGTATCGGCCACCTCCAGCTTCAGGCACAGTTTCGCCTCGTCCATCGACACAGCGCTCACCCTGATGGTGACCTGGCCGCGATCAGTGAACTTGATGGCATTACCCACCAGGTTGGACAGCACCTGCTTGAAGCGCATTGGATCTATCGAGACGTCGCAATCCACGCCCGAATCCAGTTCCAACCTCAGGTGCAGGGTCTTCTGGCGGGCAAGACCATTGAACACACGCGCAACCGACTCGGTCATTTCGCGCAGATTGGCTCGCTTGGGACTGAGGCTGACGTGACCCGACTCAATGCGCACCACATCCAGGATGTCGCCGATAAGCTCAAGCAAGCCATGTGCCGAATCATAGGCAACTGCGATGGCCGACTTATCAAGACGCCCCTGATCGGCATGTTTCTGGGCAAGTTCAAGCATCCCGATGATGGCACTCATCGGCGTGCGGATCTCGTGGCTCATCGTCGCCAGGAAGGTCGTCTTTGCCCGGCTCGACTGATCTGCGGCGTTGAGCGCACGCCGTAGCTCCTCCATCAGATGGAGCCGATCGCTGACATCGATCCAGCCGCAGACCACGCCCTTGGCGACGCCCTGCGAGTCAAAATACGGATAGATCCAATGATAGATGCTCAGCACCCGACCAGGCAGATGCAGGGTCCGGTCGACCTCCAACGGCTTGCCGTTGGCCATCACCCACAGATAGTCGTCGTGGAAGCTCTGCGCCTCACGCGGATCCATCTTCGCGCCTTCCATCGAGGTCTTGCCAAGCACCTTCTTTTCGGTGACGGAAAGCATGTCCAGATAGTTGGTATTGCAGGTGACCAGCCGCCCCTGCTCATCGCGCACGTAAATCGGGTGCGGCGTGCCATTGATCAACGAGCGCATGAAGTTCAGCTGCTCGCCGAGCGCGTCCTCGGCCACTTGCCGGCGGCGATACTGCGACCTGATATGCACGTTCCAGATCAGCGACACCAGGATGAGCAGCAACGCACCAGCGGTGATCTTGTAGATCAGCGAGCGGAAATCCATCCACGTAGCCGGCGACGCATCAGGCCGCGGCCGCCAACGGTTCTGGAAAATATCTACTTCGTCGGGCGGTATCTGCAGCATCGCCTTGTCGATGATGCTGGCAAGCTCCGGCTTGTCCTTGCGCGTGGCGATGGCCAGCCATGCCGGCGTATCCTCCACAACGTCGGACACGCGCAACTTTTCATCGTGCAGAACGGCGGTGTAGTACAGCGCCATGGGTAAGAATGCAATCGTCGCATCTGCCTTGCCGTCCTTTACCAATTCCATGGCTGCTGCAAGGGTATCGGTATCGATGAACTGATAGTCCGTTGCCGGAACCAGCATCTCTTTGAGCGCATGCTGCATCGGCAACGCAATTCGCTTGCCGCGAAGGTCACTGAGCGTTACCGGGCTACCAGGCTCTTCGCGGGTGATGATTCCATACGAAGTCTGCACGAACGGACGGGAGAAATTGAACCTCTGCGCGCGCGAAGATGTAGGTACCAGCATGGTCAGATCGGCGCTACCGTCCTCCAGCGCCTTCATCTGCTGGTCAAGCCGCGATACACGTACAGGTTCGAATTCCAGCCCCGTCCGCTGCGCGATCGCTCGCATGATGTCAGCACTCAGCCCGCTGAAGCGCCCATCGGTATCAAAATAGGAGAGCGGCGCGGTGTCATTGCTTGCGACAAAGCGCACAACCGGGTTCTCCGCTATCCAGCGCTGCTCGGCGGCGGTCAGCTCAATCCGGGCCACGGGCACCATGCCACCACCGCCGGACCAACGTTTCAACAGCTCCGCACCGTGGGTCTGCTGCAGTTTGGAAAGCGCAAGGTTGATGACACGCTCCAACGTCAGCGCATCTTCACGCACTGCGAAGGCGAAGCCACCGGTGTCAATGCGCGGCACCGCGACGGTCCGCACGTAGTTGAAATAGCTGAGGTTGACCAGGTAATTGCTGGATACCGTATCGCCCAGATACAGATCCGCGCTGCCAAAGGCCAACGCGGCCAGTGCCTGCTCGCGTGAGCGGTAGTTGGCAATGATCGCATCCGGATACAGCTCGCGTATCTGCACCTGCGGCAGATAGTCCTCTGCCACAGCGATGCGCATGCCGGTCAATTCCTGTGGCATTCGCCTGCGTTCGGCCTTGCGCACGTATAGCACAGGGGTGTCTTCAACATAGCGTTGGGTCAAGCGCACCGCGTGCCCGGCTAGTTCATAGTTATTGGCACTGCCGACCATATCGACGGCACCGTGTTCGAGCGCACGCAGCGCCGCCGTCCGGTCCGGATAGCGAACCACACGTAGTCCGACACCCAGCATCTCGCCTATGGCGCCAAGCGCATCCGCAGTGATTCCCTCATAGCAATCATTGCCGGAAAAAACCTCCAACGGCATGAAGCTGGGCGAGGCGACCCCCATCACCAGCACCTTCTTGTCCTGCACCCACTCCCTATCCGCCTTGCCCAGTTCGAGCACGGAATTCGGGATATTGGTGCGCGCCAGCAAGGTCAGGCCCCTGACTTCACTGGACGCGGCAACGGCGGTGCTCGCCATCAGCGAAAGGAGGCCAAAAACAAGCCATGCCGCAGGCATGAAGCAATGCCTCAACATAATCTGCGGCATGGTTGATTTACTCAGCGATTGAATCAGCTAGTGGCGAGGCTATGCTGGAGCTTGAACAGCTCCGCATCGGTGCGAACCCCGAGTTTCCGAAATGCGGCTTGTTTCTGGCCGCTGATGGTTTTCATGCTGCGCATGAATTTGCGCGATATCTGCGAAACGGACATGCCGTCCAGGCAGCAGCGCAACACCTCGCGCTCCTTGGGTGAGAGCGTAGGGTCGTTCAGTAAACGCTGCCCACCTTTGACATCAGGCGACGCCCGCCCTGCAGGTGCTGGCTGGCGCCCAAGGCGGTAAGCCAAACCCGGCGACACATAGGTCTCGCCTGAGGCCACCTTGCGAATGGCTTCAACCAGCAGTTCGGCACTCTCTGACTTTCCAAAGAAGCCGTTTGCACCAACACTGAGCGACAGGTTGACCACGGACGGCGACTCGGCGGAGGACGATACAAGTATGCACAGCGATGGGAAACGGCGACGTATCAGGCCGATCAAATGCAGGCCATCCAGTTCGCTAGCACCCAGTGCGTAGTCCAGCACCAGAAGATCTGCTGGAGTGCCGCTCAGCGACGCCAGTAGATCCCGGCTGTTCGAGTACACGCCAACAACCTTGAGATCTGCCTCACGCGACAAACGCAGTTCCAATGCCATCTGTATTAAAGAATGGTCATCCAACACCGCAACGCGGAGTGGCGCCATGATCGACCATTTCACCGAATCAACTCCTCTACACTGCAAAACCCCGCAAAACGAATCAGATGCCGATCAGCATGCCGGTCGGCGTTCTCAACTAAACCGAGCAACCAGCTAGACCGGCCATCCTGTTTATCCAGCATGGGAATGGCCCTCAATCGGACGATAAGGGCCATCACCTTTCACTCAAGATGCCGGTATCTTCCGCGTTTCCACGCGAAGCACCACGCGTCGGTTGGGCGCATAGCAGGCGCGCTGCTGTTCCGCGCTGCCGTAGCAACCATGTTTCACCAACGTCCGGCTACCCGCGCTGGTTGAGTAGGCCATTGACTGTGGAACACCGCTGCTGACCAGGGCATCGCGGACAATGTCAGCCCAGCGCTGGCCCAGCACCTGATTATCTGCCGAGGCACCCGTAGGGTCTGTATGGCCCTCTACCTCAACACGGGTTATCTGCGCATTGTCGCGCTGCAGCTCGGCAAGCAGCGATTCGACCTGGCTCTTACCTGCCGCGCTCAGGCCGTTGCGGCTGTTGAAAGCTGAGTCAGCGGAAAGCACGTACTCGCGCAGCACCACCGCCGGAGCATCGAGATAACCGTAGTGACGACATGGCTCGACCTTTGAGGCACGTGACAGCAGATGAGCCTGTTGCCTTCGCCCACTCAGCTCGGCAGATGCTACAGCCCGGGTCACCGGCAACGGATGATTGCCACCCTCCTCCCGCACCTTGAGGTAGTAGGTTGCGCCGCCCTTGAAAGTTGCCGCATACAATTCCTCGTTCTTCCCGGAATAGGTGGGGGCGTCATCAAGGTAGGACCCCAGCATATGCCGGCCCGGTGCCAAGCAGAATGCTGTGTAACCGCCCGGCCTCAATGCGGTGATGAACTCCCTGTCCAGATAGACATTCGCGACGATGCCGCCGGCGGTGGCCTCGGAGCGGTAGTAGACAACCTGGACCTGATCCTGCCCCACCGCCGCTACTGCCGAGTACGACCGGCCGAAGGTGCGGTGATCCTGTGCCGCCACCGGACCGACCGCAAACAATGCGCCGGCTGCAGTGACCAGTATCAGTGCAGATATACCTATCATTCGATCAACTACCGCGCAGCACATCTGAATATCACTCCGTAGCGCCCACACACGACTGAAGGTGGTGGGACATAAAACCAATGCGGAGCAACGGCGCGATGCCGCTGCCCCACTCTCTCTGCATTACTCGCGGCGCGCGTACACTTGGATGACGACGCGGCGGTTCGGTGAATTGCACGCAATCAGATGCGCGCGGTCACCCTGGCAATCATCCACCAACAGCTCACGACGGCCCTTGGACTGAACGGTAATGGAGCCAACTGCCAAGCCGCTTTCGATCAGCATCTGCCGCACAGTCTGGGCGCGCATCAGTCCCAGCGTCTCATTGGCCGCATCGCTACCGATTGGATCGGTGTGACCAACCACGTCAATTCGATCAAGCGCGACGCCATCTTTCTGCAGTTCACGTACGATCTCTGCCACCGCGCGTCGCCCGTCTTCGCGCACATCGGCATAGCTAGCCTTGCCGAATGCAAACAGCACGTCGCCAGACAGCGTGTACACCTGCGGCTCCGCCGGGCCGGTGTAGTCGCAAGCCTTAACCGCAGATGCACGCGACAGCACATGCACCTGTCGCGGACTGTGCACCAGTGCGTTCTCAGCATCCGCACGCGTCACCGCCGTCGGCAATACCGCGCCGGCCTCACTCACCTTCAGGAAGTAGGTCTTGCCACCCTCCAGGGTAGTACGCGGCTGCGCCTTCTTGCCTTCATAGCGCGGCGCATCATCCAGTACCGCGTTCAGTCCGTGTGCGCCCGGCGCAATGCAGAACACCGTAAAACCGCCCGGCAACAGACTGGTATGAAACTCGTTGTCGATATACACGTGCACCGTGGTGGCCAGTTGACCGGGAGTGCCATCCCGGTAATACACCACCTGGCTCTGATTCGCAGCCACTGCCGGCACCGACTGGTAAGGGTCTGCAAACGCAGACGCAGGAATTGCCGCGTGCGCACCGGTGTACACAAGCAAGGAAGCCGTTGCCACAACAACTGCCGTTGCTGCACGTTTCATCGTTCCATTCAAAGACATGCCATATTCCTCAATATCGTTTCTGCGGCCCGCAACCCTGCGTGAAGACGAACGATTCGCTTTCACGGTGAACGGACACCTTTATCAAGACTCTCAGGTAGGACCAGCTGCCCCGCCGTCGCGTCGGAACGCTCCGATGAATAACAGCCAGCCACCTCATTGCTACCAGTATGTTTTTCACCCGAGACTCCATACATAGGGAAAGTCTCAAAGTGCGCAGCACCGCTGCAGGCGACGGACAATTGCTATCAGCAGGTGCGCGGCATCAACCAGAGCGCAGCCGACGCCAAATACTTCACATATGAAACGAAACAGTTACTTGCCAGTGCTCAGCCAGCGCACCAACGCACCGGCGCTTGCGTACTGCCTGACTATCGCCTGGTAGCCATCAAACCGACTGGAAACCTCACCGATCTGGTTGTTGTAGTGCTCGCTCTCCGAGGAGAGAACATCCAGCAACGTACGCCGCCCAAGGTGATACCACTGCTCATAGAATGCTGCGCGAATCTTGTCCGACTCCAATGACAGACCGCGATACAGATCCGCACGGTCCGCCAGCGAGCGGGAATCCTGATTTGCCGCGCGGATGCGATATTCCAGATCCTGAACCTGCTGCTCGGCACCCATCCAGCCCGCTTGGGCACGCTGCCGCGCTGCTTGCTCCGACGCGCGACCAGAGCCGCCACGGAACGCGCTCCAGGAAAGCGTCAAGCCGGTCTGCCAAGCTGATTCACGGCCGTAAACATCTTCCCCCGTATTCTTGCTCACCACCCAGTTGACCTGCGGACGCAACGCAGAGCGCACCGCATCAGCCTGCATGTCAGCAGACCGCGCCGATGCCTTGGCCTGCAGTACGGTCGGGTGATGCAGCGACTCGGCCAACAGCCAGCTCAGCTCAGGCAAGCGGAAATCCCAGTACTGCGAGCTAGGCAAGCTAGGCAACGGCCGATCACCCACCATCCTGCGCAGATTGATCTCGATATCACGCGTTTTTGAATCCGCGGTGCTACGCGAGGCCTCGGCCTGCAGCAAGCGAGCACGCGCCTGGGTCAGCTCGCTGACCCGGCCAGAGTCAACGGCAACGATGCCTTCAAGCATCTTCACAAGTTCGGCCATGCGATCAACATAGCGCTGGCTGGTTTCCACAACGATGCGCTGCTTTGCCAGTTCAACCAGGTTGGAGGTCACGTCGTAAGCCGACGATTCCAGCTGCGCCTGTACCGCAGAGTCGGCAGCGTCGGCCAAGTGCGTACGGCTCTCGATGGTTTTGCGAACGCGGCCCCAATCGAACAGCGTGGTGGTGATACCCAACGTCAGCGATGGATCGCCAGTGCCCGACGCAGCGGTAGCGCCAAACTCGCGGGACAGGCCACGGGCGCTGATATCCAGCTGCGGATAGCGCTGGCCCTTGGCCTCGGAAATGTCGGCCTTGGAAGCGGCGTACTGCGCCAGTGCGCCAGCTACTGCAGGACTACGCCCGGCTGCAGCGTCCACCATTATCAGGAACATCTCGCGCAATTCGGCCTCGGGCACCTCGCCTTTGCCCGCAATCCGTGCGGCCGCAACGGTGCCGCCTGGAACAGGCTGCGGAACGCTCAACTGCATTGCCGGGGCGACTACCGTGTCGGCGAACGCAGGCGCAATCTCGCTGGAGATAGCCGGCGCCTCAACCTGATTCACGGGCAAGCGCTCAAAAACAAGCACGTCTTCCACAACACTGGCGGGCGCGGGCAACGCCAAGCTTTCGCGCACCGACTGCACGACGGCCGACGGCGTCGCCGCCTTGGCAGATCGTGCCTGCTCATTGACTGACTGTTGCGCGCCCGATGCGATGTCGCCGACGGCGCTACGCGGCGCTACCTGTTCGAACTGAAGCAGCTCATCATCGGCACTTGCCTGGCCGCTGAGAACCGACATGCAAGCCAACGCGATAACCGAGAAGGTAGCTAGGGGCCTCCGTGCCGTAGTTTTTTTATGGAACGCAGGGTTCCTACCGAAACTGCTCATCCGCAACCTCAAAAGTATTCGCTTCCAGAACAAGGAAGACCGTGTTTCGGGCAAAACAAGGGACTCGGCAAGGGGCTTGGCGTTGAACCCGTTTTGAGATTCGCAGCGCCGCCACCCAATCGCGTCAATAACCAAGGTACGCACTGCAATGGCGCCACCTGGAACAAGCTGCCTTACCCGACGCAGCTTCGATGGGGTGCAAGCGTAGAAATACGCGCCCCCCAAGTACATGGGACACGTCCTAAATGCATGCGACCAACCTGCCTCGAAGTCACTCCCAGCAACGCCACATGCCCACGAATAACCAAGCGAAACAACATGGAGAGAGCTCAAGGACCCTGCCAAAACATAGGGGTATCAGTGCGAAATGCTCGACACGCCCATTTGCCTGAATATGCCGAATAGACAAGCCCGAGCCGCGCCTGAACGGCAGCGAATCTACCCGCCCCTGCCCCGCGTCCGACACTACTTTTCCAGTTGAAATCGCCCAGCCGCCTCAGTCAACGGACCTTGGGTATCAAGGTGGGAATCTTGAAGCAAGCCGGCGTTTCGAGATATGAGAATCGCCTTGTTTCCTTCTGTCATTTCACCTGCCGTAATGACGATCAATCGGCCAAGGCGAAGGGCGCCCCGCAACATCAGACCTGGATCATCGATCTATTCAGATTGATCCAAGATGGACGTTCGCCCAGCGTGTTGCGTCAACCGGTGGCGGGCAAGACCCGCCACCGGCTTCAGAACAATCAGCAAGCTTCCAGTGCGAGCATATGCAGATGCAACGCGTCCGCACCGCGTGCTTGCCAGCCGTAGTCAAAGTGGTCCGGTGCCACTGCACCAACAATCGTCGGCTCAGGCGCGTCAACCAACAGCAGCTCGGCACCTGGCTGCAACAATCCAGACATATCCAGTTCAGCGGATGAAATAGCCGGGACAGCAGCCGCCGTTACGTTTGAGACGGCAACGGCTACCCCCTGCTGCACAAGCAGCTCAACGGCCAAGACGGAGTGCTGGTAGCTTTCGTACATTCCGTCACTCATCAAAATTTGGGCTTTCTTCACCCAGTCACCAGCATCCATACCGTCAACCATCAGATCACTTAGATTGACCTTGTCGCCAGCATTGCCCTTGATCATCATCTGGACCCGACTTTCAACACCAACACGAAACGCATCAACTGCACCATTACGCAGCACATCCGAAAGATTCAGTGCCAGGGAATT
Organism: Stenotrophomonas sp. STEN018; assembly: GCF_056760235.1. Lineage (NCBI taxonomy): Bacteria > Pseudomonadati > Pseudomonadota > Gammaproteobacteria > Lysobacterales > Lysobacteraceae > Stenotrophomonas > Stenotrophomonas sp. STEN018. Next base: position 38,256 of record NZ_JBRREK010000017.1, on the reverse strand, counting down.
ATTCCCTGTACCTGTGATATCGATGATTTCCATTGAACTCACTCTGGCCCCAGCCGCCGTCAGGTTCAGCGTATGCGCCGAACCCATGAGCTTGAGTGTGTCGATGCCATGACCTCCATGGATTGCTGCCGTTGCCTGCTGCAGATAGATACCCGCGGACTGCGACAGCGACACGGTGTCGTCTCCACCCGTGCCATAGAAGGTCTCGGCAAGGTGGTCAATCAGATTCGGATCCCGTGAGTCGGCGGTGTGGGTCACCACATACTGACTGAATGCATCCAATGTGACGCTTCCGCCCGAAGCCGTTACTGTGAACGAACCGATATCTGCCAGCCCCGTCTTGGCCCAACTGAACGTTTTCAGATGCCGTGCCGTAGCATCGCCGAAAACCGTTTCCTCATACATCAAGTTACCGTTCACATCAAAGATGCGTATATCCGCACCTTGCGCATTGCTGGCGCCACTCAAGCGCAGCGAGAACTGGTCCGCCGGCTTGCTCAGCGTAAAGGTAGCGTTGGCGTTCTGCGTGTCACTCAAGGTAAGCCCCGATACGCTGCTTGCCGTCGCCGCCGTCTTTGACATGCTTCCCGTGGTGGTTACGGAGAAACCATTGCCGGTGTACTCGTTGTTCGTTGGCAGTGCCTGCATGCCATCGCCGACAAGCGTACGGGTATAGCCCACCACCACATCGTATGGCGTTGATACCGCGCCGAGCACACCGTTTTGCCCGATGATCTGCGCGGTCACCGAGAAATCGTACCGATAACCTTGCGCGGCACTGGTAACCGCAGCTGGTACGTTGAACATCACGAAGCCACTGTCTATGTTCATCTGTGTCAGCGCCTGATCGAAGGTGCTGCTTCCCCACTGAACATGCACCTGGTCGCCTGCTTTGGCACCGGTGCCGACGATGGACACCGTCATCATCGATCCGTCCTTTGCCTGAGTCACTGTGTATATGTGCTCAGCTTCCGGGATGCGGGTGATGGTGGGCGCTGCGTAGCCTTCAAGCAGGGTGACGGTGCGCGCAGCAGCTGAGTCGACGTGATTCACACCATCGCTTATCCGCGTCTGCACGGCCCAATCACTGACATGGATGGAGGTATCAAGGAATGCCCAGTTCCTGCCATTCACCACCGCATCCTGCCAAATCAGGCCACCGTCCACTGAAACCTGCAGTGCTATCCCCTCGGCCAGCGGGACGCTCAACACCCCTCGTACAAGCTGGCCGGCGGCGCCCTCCACCACCTCCAGCCCTATCCCGTCGTCAACCCTGCCCACGCTGTCGATCGTTGCTTCAGCGCCCAGCCCCAGCTTGACCGTTACGCCGGACTTCACCAGAACGTCCGCCATCGCTCCGCTATGTTGATAGACATCGTAAAGAACACCCGCAAGCTTCAACTGTCCCTGGCCAGTCCACCAGCCCAGGTCCACACCGTCCAGCGAGTCCCCGAGTTCGACGACATCACCGCTGCCGCCCATCACCTTCATCTGCACGCGTCCATTGCTGGTGAACACATTCACCGCGCCATTCTCCATGACCTCGGCCAAGGACAGCTTGAGCACGGTGTTGGCGCCCTTGTTCAGATCGATGATCTCAATGGACTTGATCCTGTCACCCCACGATTTCATGTCCAACACCTGGCCTGTGCCAAGCAACCGGAGTGTGTCAACACCCCCATTTCCGTTGATGCTCGCGCCCCGACTGCCTGACGCGTCAGTGACGACGAAGATATCGTCGCGCCCATCGCCTTGATAACTGAAGTTGGCGTCACTTACATATCTTGTATTTGCATCTTCAACCAGACCCGACGCGCTCTTTACACTGAATTCGAAGTTGTCAAGAAACCCCCACTCAGTCGTATGTGCGACGACCGACCCGATCAAAGCACCCGGCTCAGCGGTATAGCTCACCCGGTACCCACCGGGTGCAGCGGCGAAGCTCTGCATCTGCAGCAGATTGCCGTGGGTATCGTAGAACGCATAGGTCGCCGGATCGTGCAGATAGTCCGTTGTGAAGGTTACTTTCGATGCTGGCGCAAAGGAGATCTCCAGCGTGTCTCTACTGGAGAAACCAAAATAGAGCCGCTTCCCGGTACCGAATTCGGGGGTGTTGCTATAAGTACCAATCGTAGTCATGCCCTGCAGAACTTTCACGCTCATGGTGTCCAGTACAAGTGTCTGTCCCACCGCGTACCGGGCCGTATCCGTGGTGCCCGAGAAGTCTTCCTTGATCGCTCCTGCATCACTGTAGCGATAGCTCGATACGTTCCCGGCGTTGTCAACAATGGCGGCCTTGGTAGCGTGAGAAATCGCAAACCCGGGGGTAATCGTTGCTTGCCCGGCCGCAACATCTGCAGCGGTCAATCGATACTCGGCGTACTTCGTCCCTTCGTTAAGATAGATCCGATCACCGGCAACCACCGCGGCAGCCTCAAAACTCACAGTGACGGCAGAGCCACTGAACGAGATACCCGTCGGCGCTGCCGGTGCAACCACGTCAAGCTGCACCAGCTGTGATATGGCATCTCCAGTAATTGCTGTATCAGAGGCAACGCGGGTAAGAACCTCCCAGCTGCTGGCGTGGCTACTGAAATCCAGGAATACCCACCTTGATTCGTCCCGCATCACAACACTGGACCAGGTCACGCCCCCATCCGTTGACACTTCGACCCGCTGATCAACTCTCAGCGGGTCACTGACCACACCCTTGATGACACGGCCAGCGGACCCATCATTGGTCACGAAATCTCCGCCATCAAAACCACTGTCCCGTCCAATCTGCGTAACAACCGCGGAGGGAAGGTAAGTGTCGACGATGAAATCAAAGCGCTCAGAAGGCACGCTGACGTGCCCTGCCGCATCCACCGCTTCAACGGTCAAGCGGTGGTTTCCATCAATCAGGCCAGTGGTTGGCACGAATGTCCACTGACCGGCAGAGTTTGCAAACGTGCGCCCGATTTCCACGCCATCATCCTTGATGATGACGATGCTGTCTGGCTCGGCCGTGCCGCTGATGTCCGGGCGTGCATCGTCAGTAGTCGCCCCGTTCAGGACCGCACCGGTCACAGCGCCAACATCATCAACAACGCTATCTATACTTGGCCTTGACGGCGCGAATGTATCGATGGTCACCTCAAACGTATGCGATGGTGCACTCACATTTCCTACTGAATCGGCGGCGGTTACCGTAAAGCGATAGGTTCCATCAGCCAGCGGAGTATCTGGGGTGAATCGCCACCGCCCATTGTCGCCAGCAACAACATTACCCAGCACGCTGCCATCGTGGTAGATCGTCACGATGCTGCCCGCTGGGGCTTTGCCGATCAAAGTAGGCGTATCGTCGTCGGTGACATCGCCGCTCATCAACAGCCCCTGGATGTCGCCCTTGTTGTCCCGCGCTGAATCAATGCTTGGCTGGTCTGGTGGCGTGAGATCAATCGTCAGCTCGAACGGCTCACTTGGTTCACTTTCACCGGTCGCTTCGCGGGTCACGGTGGCATGCAAGGTATGTGCACCTTCACTGAGCGGTTGATCGGGCGTGAACTGCCAGATTCCGTTAAAGCCTGCCGTTGTTTGCCCGAGCAGCACGGACCCTTCATAGATGCTGACGATCCCACCTGCTGTTGCGGAGCCTCTCAGGGATGGCGTCCTGTCATCCGTTGTACTGCCTGAAATAAGTGCTCCGGTTACACCGCCCACGTCATCGTGGGCCACATGAATACTGATCTGCTCAGGACGCGTATCCACCACAAACTCTGTAGCAACCGATTGCTCACCTCCATTGCCTGCCTTATCGAGCGCCGCGAAGGTCACAATATGCAATCCATCAGCCAAGGGTAAAATCGGCGTAAAGGACCATTTACCATCGACCCCAGCTTCTACCCGACCAAGCTCCCTACCCTTGTCGTAAACAATGATCATGGCGAACGGCTCCGAGGTACCGTTGAAAGCGGGGCGACTGTCATCAGTGATCATGCGGTCCGAAATTGCGCCGGTAATCCGCCCTTCATCGTCCAGAATTTCGACAAGGACGGGAGGAAGGGGGCTGACCTTGTCGACGGTGATTACGTAGGGCGGGGATTCGTCGCTGATGTCGCCATTTGGGTAGGCATAAGTGACCGTGATTGAATGAGTACCGTCGGATAAAGGATCAACTGGCAGGAACAGCCACTCGCCGTTCGCATCAGCGACGACCGAGCCAATCATGTACCCCTCGCGAAAGACGTTTACCAGTGTTCCGCTTTCTGCCTTGCCGATGATCTGCGGCCGAGGATCATCCGTATAACCGCCATTTGCAATGACGCCTTGGATTATGCCGTGGTTATCCACCACCGCCTCTATGGCCACAGCGGCCTGCGTAGAAGACCCCGCTCCTTTATCAGCGGAATCCGCTGGGTTCGCCCCGGTATCGCCAGCCGCCCCGTAGCTCACGCTCGCCGATCTGTCCTGCCCATTACCCTCGCCGTCGCGTCCCGGCACAGGCACCACGATATCTGCATCCATCGAGGCCATCGCCATCCTGATTTCCGATACCTCCTTCTCCGACAAATGCACTGTGCCTTCTTCGAAGGAAGACTCTATTGAAGTTGTGCGCAGTACCGATGATGCGCCATCACGCATTTCGCCTACACCTGCTGCACTTGCCTCAGCGAGAGACGTGTACTCATGATTGCGACCATCGGCGCCAAGAGCAATCAGAACACCGCTGCACCTGTAGAATTTCTCAATGACCAACGCTGTCGTCTGCCCGCCTTTATCCAAATGGCCGACCAGCAGATCGTGCCCCTGGCGGGTGACAGCCACCTCATCAACAGCCCCACCCTGCGGCTCCGCGAGAACGTAGCGCGCACCAGACACTGCGCCGATGCGCACCGGCTCATCATTCGGCAATTCATTGAGTTTCTGAGCATGAATGACGGAATCGTTGCTAACCACAAACATGGAAGTTGCCATCATCAGTTCACCTTGAGTTTTGATTGAACGGAACTGCTCTCATCAACGTGACAGAAGTCTCTCAAGCAACACGCATTGAGCGATCGGACTCGTGGTCGGCACGGCAGCACCCAGACGGCATTCGTTGCGGCCCCCTGCGCAGCTCCCGTGCACCGCAGCGCTGCGCGGGACGCTTGATATCCATCACCAACAATCGACAATCAGCGCGCAACTCGATCTCCTCGCCATACAACAGTCACCCGATGACGCACTGCCAAAGTGGGATATTCCTCCCCACCTTTTGAGTCTGCGTACCACTCAGAACTGCGTGTATAGGGGTTACCCCATATAGACATAGGAGTGCCACTTGATGATGCCTCTCTCCTGTGGAGACAGAACGGCAAGCTCCACGGCAGCAATCGGCTGCGCGCTGCGTATCCCCTTCTAAGAAAGAAAAAATGGACGCCGAGCCGTCCTGTAGGCTTTCCACAAAGAATAAAAAACTGAGGATTAGCCAACACTTGGGACGGTCTGAACACATCCCTCGAAGCCCGTCAGACAGCATTCCACGACTTGAGGGCCTGATCGGCCCATGCAGCTGACCTTTGGCGACGCCGAACAACAAGGCCGACGCTAGCGCACGGGGCGTGAGATCTTCCTGTCGGAGATTGAGAAGTTTGTGCCGTGGAACGCGCTGTTGGCGTTGATCGAACCGCACTAGCCAAAGACGGGTGGCCCAGGCCGGCAGCCGTATCGGCTTGAAACCATGCTGCGTATCCACTTGCTGCCGCAGTGAAGCGTACGTGCCAAAGTCGAACTCCCATTTCGGGTGGTGAAGCGCCAGTTTGGTTACACCAAGGTGCGCTATCGCGGCCTGGCCAAGAACCTGTCGCAGGTACTTACGCTGTTCGCGCTGTCGATCTTGTGGATGGCGCGGCGGCAGTTGCTGCCGCAGGCGCTGTAGTTGCATCTGCAGGACGGGAAAACCCGCCCTGCAGCGCAATGATAGACTTGGAAGTTACTGCCTTTCCGACTTGTAGTACGTGGTGCCGACTCGGTCACGGGAAATCAGCGCGGCCGAGTCGATTGCTCAGACCTTCCTTAGAAGTGATTGCCAAAATTGACACTCACACCGAGCTCCACCAGCAGTTCAGCTGCTACACCAGAGTGCTGGTAAACGTCATACGTCACGCCATCGCTCTCAATCTGGCCTTGAGCGCCCCAATCGCCTGGCGCGCCTTGCGCATCCAACAGATCGCTCAGCTCAATGCGATCACCTGAATCGCCCTTGATCACGAGTTGGATATTACCGTCGTCGATGAACAGGTTTTCCGTTCCGATCTGCAGAACATCGGAAATTGATAGTTTCAGCGTGGTGTCGCCCGTGCCAGTGATGTCGATGATTGGTGCAACGGTGCCCATTTCCAGAACCGATTGGATATCCACCAATTGATGCTCGCCTTTCAGCACAAGCACATCGCCGCCATCACCACCCTCAATCTCCCAAGAACGGCTACCCAACGTTTCCGCAGACCCCTTATTCCCAACTGAATCGGCATCAACCTCAACCAGCAGATCCTGCGAGTGAGTAGACTCTTCCGAGAAGGCTAGCCCGACAGTAGCTGGAGGCTTGATTGACCACTTAACATTGTCCAATCCCCAGCCATTGTCGCCCAAAGCTAAACCGTTCTCATGCGCACTCGTAATACGAACTGAGACAAATGATTGGCCTGGCTTTGCGACATAGCTCACGTTTGCCCAATCGTATTGGGCTGAGATGTTCATGGTGTCAACTACTCGGCCGTCAGCATCAAGCATTTCGACCTTTCGCCAAGCAACGTCATGATTCCTGATTTCAAAATACATCGAATAAACGACTTGATTGAAGTTAAGAACATAAGTGCCGCCAGATTTCATGAAGACACAATGGCCTGCACCGGTGGTGTAGTACGTTTTCATCATCTGCCCGGAGACAGCTTTGATGGTCAGTCCACTATTGCTCACCAGAGTGCCCCCGGCGTTGACAGTCGAGTTCGGCTCATCCTCCCAATCTTCCATGAACGAAACTCTAGAATCCACAACGAACGCAATGGCCTTACCCACCTCTCCCGCATTTCCCGCAGCGTCGATTGTGCTGGCGCTGAAATCATGCGCGCCCTCGCTCAACGGCGTTGCAGGCGTGAAACGCCAGTTTCCGGCGCCATCACTTGCTGTACGCCCAATCTCCAACCCCTTGTCGTAGATGACGATGACGGCGTTCGCTTCCGACTGCCCCACCACCAGCGGAGTGTTATCGAATGTAGTTTGCCCGTTATTGATTTGCGGCAAATCTGGCAACTCGTCATTGAAGAGGGCAAAAGTTGGCTTACCAGGGGCTATCGTATCTATAGCTATTACATAAGGCTCGGACGGCGCGCTGACGTTACCAACGTTGTCCTTGTTGGTCACGGTAAACGCATAGGTATCATCGGCCAGCGGCATGGGTGGTGTGAAACTCCAATCGCCATTACCGTTGACAATTGCACTGCCCAGCAAGGTCGTCTCGTTGATGTAGATGTACACCGCACTATTGGGCTCCGCTTTGCCGTAGAGCGTCGGCGTGGTGTCATCGGTGGATCCACCATTGACTACCAAACCAGTGACGTCACCTTCGTTGTCGATAGTTCCGTCGATGCTCGGCCTGCTCGGCGGCACAGTGTCGATGGTCACAACATAAGGCTCGGACGCAGCACTCACTTTACCTACCTTGTTTTCGACCTTTACGGTGAACTCGTACGTATCGTTGGTCAGCGCGACGGTCGGTGTAAAGCTCCATTCGCCATCTCCATTAACCTGCGCAGTGCCCAGCAGTTCATTACCCTTCACATATATATAGACGGTGCCATTGGGCTCAGCCCTGCCCGCCAACGTCGGCGTCGTGTCATCTGTGCCGGCACCACTGGGCACGACACCCTGGACATCGCCAACGTTGTCAGTGATGGACTCGATGATAGGCATATCAGGCGGCGCTACACTCACGGTAAGGTTGAACGCCTTGCTGCGCTCACTCTCGCCCTTGGCAACCAATGTCACCGTGGCGTGGAACATGTGCGCACCTTCGCCAAGTGCAGCCAGCGGAGTGAACTGCCAAGTACCATCGACGTCGGCGATAGTCTCGCCCAGCAGAACGTTGCCTTCGTAGATCTTGACGATACCGCCTGCGGTGGCGGTGCCAATCAGCGTCGGCGTACTGTCATCAGTCACACTGCCATTGAACATCTCGCCCTGGATGCTACCCACGTTGTCATCGGCCAGGTAAATATTGACCTTCTCCGGGCGCGTATCGACAAAGAACTCGGTAACAGCCGTCTGCTGACCGCTGTTGCCGGCACGGTCCATTGCCGAGTAGCTCAGCATATGCAGGCCATCAGCCAATGGTGCCTCCGGGGTGAAGCTCCACGTGCCGTCAGCACCAACCGTGGTGCTGCCGATCTCCTTGCCCTTGTCATAGACGATCAGCTTGGCATTGGCTTCCGCCGTACCGGTGATGGTCGGGCGATTGTCATCGGTGATGGTCTGGTCGGTGATTGCACCGGTGATACGGCCTTCATCGTCCAGGATGCCGATGATCTGCGGAATACCCGGGGCGACCTTGTCTACCGTGATCACGTACGGCGCGGACACTTCACTGATATCGGTGTTCGGATACTCGTGAATGATGGTGATCGTATGCGTACCGGTGGTGAACGGGGACGTTGGTTTGAATGACCACTGACCATTGGCATCGGCGACGGTGAAGCCCTGCAGATACTTGCCCAGGTAGACGTGCACCTTAACGCCGGGCTCGGCCCTGCCGATGATGGTCGGGTAGCCATCATCGGTGTAGCCGCCATTTTCAATGACGCCCTGGATCACGCCGTGGTTGTCGACGATGGCATCAATGACGGGAATGTCGTCGATGGCGTACGGCGCGGCAGCGGCAGCGGGAGTGCCGCCGACTTCAGCGTCACGACCAGCGCCAGCATCTGCTTCAACAGCTACGGCCAGCTCCTGCACGTCGGCGTTGAGTGCAGCTTCGGCTGACACCGCCGGCACCGGCACACCTGGCAACACAGCCGCTTCCTCGTTGCCTTGCACAAAGGCGCTGGCGGCAGGCGCCGCCTGGGGCTTGCTACCGCCGCTTTTGCTACCACCAGTACTCAGGGCGACACCACCCGCTACAGCAGCTGCACTTGCCAGCGCGCTACTGAACAACGAGGAGCCACCTTCGGAGAACCGGAAAGTACTTTCGGTGCTTCCCGGCTGCGCGGTGATCAGCGCCAGCGACGACGACTCACCATCAGCAAGCGCAGCAGACTCAACAGCACCGCGCTCGGTAACGGCCAGGTAGTTCTGATACTGGCCATCGGCGCCTTGCGAGACCAACTCACCATTGCTGCCGTAGAAATCTTCGATGATCAGTGCGTCCTGCTCGGCACCGTTTGCGTCCTGGCTGATGAGCAGATTCTTGCCAACACGCTTGACGTTAACACCGGCCGGGGCGTCACCGCCCAGCGACTCGGCAAGCACGTAGCGCGCGCCCTCGATTGCATTGATACGTGAAACGCCACGCTTGGCGGAGCCAAGCTGTTGAGCACCAACAAGCGAGCCGCCGCTTACCACCGATATGATCACTGCCATTACCTGTCTACCTGGATGATTTGAATGAACATGGACATCCCGCCCGCATGACACAGCCATGCAGACAGGGATATTTTAGAAACTAGAAATTTGGTACGGGCGCGAACAGCACCTTTTTCAAAGGAGCACACATGAATAATCAGCAGCGCCAACCGCAAATCATTCGCAACTTTCATCAACGCCCGCGAATCACACGCGCGACACACCTGCAAGGCCTACCGGGTCAATCCACATCGCGTTGAATGCGCGCTAGGTGATCAACCAGCGATGTCCTTCGTCGTTTCAAAGCCTGGAGTGGAGCAAGATCTCGCGAGTAAGAGCATCCCGCTCACATGTGTAAGTCTGCGGCTCAAACCGGCGTCAGATATACAGGACGCGTCTTAAAGTCAGCGCACATCTATTGCGGTTTAGTTTCACTAGTGATACCGCCAGCTCATCATCACATCGAGAAGTATCGGAAGACGAACGCGGAACGCCTCCAAAAAAAACCCTGCAAGTCGAAGACTCGCAGGGTCGCTCACAAGCAGTGGGCGTCGCCTGACCGGCCGACGCCTACATAAGCCTGATTCAGAGCATCGTCACCTGCACCATGTCCTGAACCAACAGCTCGGCCGTACCGGTGAGATTGGTGTAGACGCTGTAAGTCACACCACTCACTGTCGTCGAGCCACCTTCAGCCCAGTCAGCGAGGCCACCGAGCAGATTCACTTCGCCGTCAACACCATCAACCAGCATCTGCACCTTTCCATCGGAAGACAGCAGCTCCCGCGCGCCGTCGGCCAGCACGTCACCCACGCTCAGCGACAACGAATTGCCGCCCGATCCAAGGTCGAACTTCTCGAAGCCCTGCACCTTCAATCCCATGGCCGACAGGTCGATGTGCATCGCCCTGCCGTCCATCACCAGCGTGTCGATGCCTTCGCCGCCCTTCAGGAGGGCGAAGTCGCCGCTCATGACATGCACGGTGTCGTCACCCATGCCACCGATCACCACGTCACCCGTGCCCACGTTGAGGAAGGTGTCGTTGCCGTGGCCACCGGTCAGTCGATCCGCAAAGCCGAGCCTGGCGATGATCAGGTCGTCGTCCGCGCTGTAGCTCTGGGTTTCACCACCCTCCGGAACCTCATCGCCCAGCGCATAGTAAGACAGGGTATCGAGCGTGCTGGTGCTGTTGACTGGCGCATGGTTGTCCAGCACGACGGTCACGCCCTGCTGCACCAGCAACTCGGCACCCAGCGAGGAATGCTGGTAGGAGACATATGCCATGCCGTCGATCACGACCGATGCCTTTTGCACCCAGTCACCCTGATCACCGCCGCCGGCAAGCAGGTCGCTCAGGTTGACACTGTCACCAGCATTGCCCTTGACCATCATCTGCACGCGACCATTGCCGACGAATTGATTGACGGCACCGTTTTCCAGCACATCGTTCAGCGACAGCTTGAGCATGTTGTTGCCTGTACCGGTGATGTCGATGATTTCGACGGAGCTGAGTTTTCCGCCGAGCACCGTCAAATCAAGCGTTTGATTTGCGCCGGTCAATTTCAGCGTATCCAGCCCTTGCCCACCATGAACTCCTGCATCGGCACCGGATAGCTTGGCAACATTGGCAACTGTAAATACGTTGTCTTCCTTGCCCCCAAAATGCAACCCTGTCACATCCTGATTGACGAGTTCCGAAGTGCTATATGTTCTTTCGTACGAATCAAACGCAAAAAGGGTAAGCCAAAAGGCGCCACCACCTGGCTGAATATCAAAAACAATACTGGCGATACTTTTTCCTTCTGGAGCGGTAAATTCAATTTTTTTCCCTGCCCCTCCTGAATTCATCGCAACCTTACGCATAACCACGCCATCTTCATCCAAATAAGAAACCCAGCTAGGAGTGGCGGAATTGGTTCCTTCATTTCGCGACTGCCAAAACGATACCGTTTTTGTAGGATTTTTAAGATCCAATATCAAATCATTGTTACCCGCCCCTCTTCCCGAGGAAATCCACAGCCCATGCGATAAATTATTTGGTATCATTTTAAGCATATCAACAATACGGCCAGCGGAATTATTCTTCGCCGTGAAATATTCATACTCCAGCGACTCCCCAATCTCCATTATGTTTTTACTATTCGAGAAATCTTCCCAAGCCTTCGTGAGCCTGGCACTCAAGTCTGCCGATTTATTACCTGCCTGATTCACAATGGCTGCCGTCAAGGATTCCGACAAGGGGGTTCCCGGTGCGCCCGTCACCCTGCCAGCCGCAATATCAGCTGCCGTCAACTGGTAAACGAAGTTCTGGCCGCCGTTCGCCAGATAGAGCTTGTCTCCTGCGACCAAGTTGGTTCTGTCAAAAGCGACGGTCACTGTCAAACCATCGATCAACAGCCCCGTGGGCGCTTTGGGTGCCACCGTATCGAGGACGACCGCGTGTGAGTTGACAGGACCTGCATTGCCTGCGCCGTCGATCACCCGTGTCTGGATGGTCCAGCTGCCCGCATGGCTGTTGCCGTCCTGCGCGCTCCACTGATTGCCTTCGACAAGCGCGGTCGCCCAAGAATTGCCACCGTCCGTCGACACCTGCAACTTCTCATCGGCACCCAGCGCCGCGGACAAAGTGCCCGTCATCAGGCGCCCGGCTGTGCCGTCGTTGGTCAGGGAGTCGTGCGCGCTGAAACCGCTGTCCTTGCCGATGTCGGTGACTGTTGCAATCTGCGTCGGTGGCACCGTATCCACGGTGATGCCAAACACATCCGATGGAGGACTGGTCAGGCCAACCGCATTGGTGGCGATCACCGTGAACTTGTGTTCGCCATCGGACAACGACGGCGTGTAGGTCCACTTGCCGTTGGCATCGGCCACCACGCTGCCCAGCAGCTTGCCGTCGTCGTAGATCTTCACGGTGCTGCCCGCTTCGGCCTTGCCGATCAAGGTCGGCGTCTTGTCATCGGTGAAGTCTCCGTTTTTCAACGGCTCTTGCACGGTGCCCACGTCGTCCAACACCTGATCGATGGTGGGCTTGCCGAGAGGCGTTGAAGCCACTGTGAGATTGAACAGCTTGCTCGGTGCGCTCTCGCCCTTGGCGACCAGGGTCACCGTGGCGTGGAAGCTGTGCGCGCCCTCGCTCAGCGCCGGCGGAGTGAACTGCCAGGTGCCGTCGACATCGGCAGTAACCTGACCAAGCAACACACTACCTTCATAGATCTTGACGATGCCGCCAGCCGTCGCAGTACCGAACAGGGTCGGCGTGCTGTCATCGGTTACACCGCCACTGAAGACCTCACCGGTCACGCTTCCGACATCATCATCGGCGTAATAGATGTTGATCTTCTCCGGACGCGTATCGACAAAGAACTCGGTCACGGCGGTCTGCTGACCACTGTTGCCGGCACGGTCCATTGCCGAATAGCTCAACATATGCAGGCCATCCGCCAACGGGGTATCCGGGGTGAAGCTCCACGTGCCGTCAGCACCAACCGTGGTGTAGCCAATCTCCTTGCCCTTGTCATAGACGATCAGCTTCGCATTGGCTTCCGCCGTACCGGTGATGGTCGGGCGATTGTCATCGGTGATGGTCTGGTCGGTGATTGCACCGGTGATACGGCCTTCATCGTCCAGGATGCCGATGATCTGCGGAATACCCGGGGCGATCTTGTCTACCGTGATCACGTACGGTGCGGACACTTCACTGATATCGGTGTTCGGATACTCGTGAATGATGGTGATCGTATGCGTACCGGTGGTGAACGGGGACGTTGGTTTGAATGACCACTGGCCATTGGCATCGGCGACGGTGAAGCCCTGCAGGTACTTGCCCAGGTAGACGTGCACCTTAACGCCGGGCTCGGCCCTGCCGATGATGGTCGGGTAGCCGTCATCTGTGTAGCCGCCATTTTCAATGACGCCCTGGATCACGCCATAGTTGTCGATGATGGCATCAATGACGGGAATGTCGTCGATGGCGTACACCGTAGTGATGACAGGTCCGCCAGCCGAAGCACTGGCGTGGGTTGTTTTTGCTTCCAGCGCCGAGTTGGATTCAATTGCGGCAATGTTGCCAGCACTCGGAGCGACCGCAACGCCGTCCGAGTTTCCTCTGATGGTCGGCTCGTTCACCGCGATGCCGACGACTTCCGAGTGTGTCACCACCCCCGCGGCCTTGCTCCCCAAGCCGCTGCCGGCAACAACTACGTCGCTATCACCGGCCACCTCCTCGCCACCGGCCAAGAAGCTGGACGCACCCCGCGCTGCCGGGTGCAAGCTCACCACTTGGTTATTGAGCATGATATGCCCGTCCGGGCCGCTGGTCTTGGACATCAGCTGCGATCCAGTGTGGCTATCAACCTCGATTTCATACCCGGCCTTTACGACGACAAGCCGAAACACCTGCGTTGTCGCATTGGTCCACCAGATCTTGGAGTTCCAGGTAACCCAGCTACCCAGCGTAATCTCTTCCTGGAGTTTACCGTTCACGTATATCCGGTAGGTCTGCGCTGGCGCCGTACCCGTCTTGATCATGTAGCACTGCGTCAGACCTTGCGGTGCGCCTCCATTTAGATCGACGGCGAGCGGCTTGTAGACAGAGATCGTGGTATCCACCGTCACATTGATTGCGTTGCTTTTTTCGCTGATCCTTCCTGCCGAGTCCACCGCTACAGCGGTGAAGGTATGCCCCCCGTCCGCCAGCGGCGTGCTGGGCGTGAAGCTCCAATTACCACCACCATCGACCGGAACGCTGCCCAACAGCTTGGTGCCGTCATACACATTCAAGGTCGCACCAGGCTCACCCTTACCGGTCAAGGTCGGCCTGGTGTCGTCAGTCGAATCTCCGTTCTTCAATGGCCCCTGCACGGCACCCACGTCATCGAGCACCTGGTCGATGGAGGGCTTGTCAGGAGGCATCGCTTTCACCGTAAGGCTGAAAGGCTTGCTGGGCTCGCTCTCGCCCTTGGCCGGCAGATTCACCGTTGCGTAAAACGTATGCACACCGTCGCTCAAGGCTGCTGACGGAGTGAACTCCCAAGAGCCATCGACACCTGCCACAGTCTGGCCAAGCAGCACCTGCCCTTGGTAAATCTTAACGATGCCACCGGCCGTTGCCGCGCCGAAAAGCGTAGGCGTGTTGTCGTCGGTCACGCCACCACTGAGGAGGTCACCGGTCACACTGCCTACGTTGTCCGTGGCGAAGTAGATACTGACCTTTTCCGGACGCGTATCGACGAAAAACTCGGTCACGGCGGTCTGCTGACCGCTATTGCCGGCACGATCCATTGCCGAATAGCTCAACATATGCAGGCCATCAGCCAACGGTGTCTCCGGCGTGAAGCTCCACGTGCCATCAGCACCAACCGTGGTATAGCCAATCTCCTTGCCCTTGTCATAGACGATCAGCTTGGCATTGGCTTCTGCCGTACCGGTGATGGTCGGCCGACTGTCATCGGTGATGGTCTGGTCGGTGATTGCACCGGTGATACGGCCTTCATCGTCCAGCATGCCGATGATCTGCGGAATACCCGGGGCGACCTTGTCCACCGTGATCACGTACGGTGCGGATACTTCACTGATATCGGTGTTCGGATACTCGTGAATGATGGTGATCGTATGCGTACCGGTGGTGAACGGGGACGTTGGTTTGAATGACCACTGGCCATTGGCATCAGCGACGGTGAAGCCCTGCAGGTACTTACCCAGGTAGACGTGCACCTTAACCCCGGGCTCGGCCTTGCCGATGATGGTCGGGTAGCCGTCATCGGTGTAGCCGCCATTTTCAATGACGCCCTGGATCACGCCGTAGTTGTCGACGATGGCATCAATGACGGGAATGTCGTCGATGCCGTACGGCCCGGTTGCGGCAGCGGTTGCGGCAGCGGCAGCGAGAGTGCCGCCGACTTCAGCGTCACGAGCAGCGCCAGCGTCTGCCTCAACAGCTACGGCCAGCTCCTGCACGTCGGCGTTGAGTGCAGCTTCGGCCGTCGCCGGCACCGGCACACCTGGCAACACAGCCGCTTCCTCGTCGCCGAGCACAAAGGCGCTGGCGGCAGGCGCCGCTTGCGGCTTGCTACCGCCGCTTTTGCTGCCACCAGTACTCAGGGCGATACCACCCGCTACAGCAGCTGCACTTGCCAGCGCGCTGCTGAACAACGAGGAACCACCTTCGGAGAATTGGAAAGTACTTTCGGTGCTTGCCGGCTGCGCGGTGATCAGCGCCAGCGACGACGACTCACCATCAGCAAGCGCAGCAGACTCAACAGCACCACGCTCGGTAACGGCCAGGTAGCTCTGATACTGGCCGTCGGCGCCTTGCGAGACCAGCTCACCAATGCTGCCGTAGAAATCTTCGATGATCAGTGCGTCCTGCTCGGCACCGTTCGCGTCCTGGCTGATGAGCAGATTCTTGCCAACACGCTTGACGTTCACACCGGCCGGGGCGCCGCCGCCCAGCGACTCGGCAAGCACGTAGCGCGCGCCCTCGATTGCATTGATACGTGAAACGCCACGCTTGGCGGAGCCAAGCTGTTGAGCACCAACAACCGAGCCGCCGCTTACCACCGATATGATCACTGCCATTACCTGCCTACCTGGATGATTTGATTGAACAAGGAAATCCCGTCCGTATGGCATAGCCAAGCAGACAGGGAGTTTTTAGAAACTAGAAATTCAGTATCTGCGCGAACAGCACTTTAACCAATAAATACGCACAAACATCAGCGACATGATCAGAAAACCGCCAGAAAAAACTTGCGCCTCTCGCACACGGAAATCCTTGAATATCTGCCACGCATATCCGCACCACATGAAACGATGACTAACAAACGATCGACATACTTCAGCGATGTATATCCTGCAGTCGAACAAAATTTCGCGGCAAAGTGCATCCCGACGTTGCCTGTAAGGCTGTGACTAGAACGTACGCAAGACGCACAGGAAGCAAGAAAAAGTGGAAATATATTCCCAGCAAGATTCACTACCGATGCCGCCGTTCGCACAGCCTGGGCCAGCTAATTCTCATGCCGGCCCTTGTAAATAGGCTGCAGCAAAACTGTTTTCACCGACGGTAACTTCGGAAAGAATGCGCGATCTATTCGTACAGAACAGGTTCTTCTCGCACCTGAGGGGAGAAGAACCATGAAATATGATTATGGCGGAAACTCCCAGCACAACCGCAAGTCGGATCAATAAGCTTCCAGCCTGATCTCCTGCAGACTCAGCACCTCCGAAGAATAGCTGTGTTGCTGGTAGCTGACATATTCCTGTCCGGCCGCAGCAGCAAGCGCATGCGTGTCGGAGGCAAACAGGTCCGCTCCAGCACTTTCCAGCAGATGAGCACCCCCCTCCGTTCCAAGCGCATTCTCAACCCCTACCAACTTCGAGTTCGTCACCGTGACGGTCAGCGCCTTCTTCACAAGCAGTTCCACAGCCAGCGACGAATGCTGGTACGAGTTGTAGTTCACACCATCGATCACGATCACCGGCTTCAGCACCCAGTCACCGTGATCGACACCGCCGGTCATCAGGTCGCTCAAGTTGACGCTGTCTCCGGCGTTACCCGTGATCATCATCTGCACACGACTCTTGTCACCGGTGTAGAACAAATCGATACCACCGTTGCGCAACACGTCCGACAGATTCAGTGTCAGCACGTTGTTGCCACTGCCGGTGAGGTCGATGACTTCCATCGAGCTGATCTTGCTGCCCGCCGTCGTCAGGTTGAGCGCATGGCCTGCGCCTAAGAGCTTGAGTGTGTCGATGCCGCTGCCGCCGTGAACGGCTGCCGTCGCCTGGGCGAAGTAGGTCTGCGCATACTGCGACATTGACACCACGTCACTGCCGCCTGAGCCGTAGAAGGTCTCGGCAAGCACATCGATCAGGTTCGCATCGCGCGTGTCCTTGGTGTGCGTCACTACGTATTGGCTGAACATATCCAGCGTAACCTTGGCGCTCATCGCCGTCACCGTGAACGAGCCTATATCCATCAGCCCGGTCTTGGTCCAGCTGAAAGTCGACAAGTGGTACGCCGTTGCATCGCCGAAAACCGTCTGCTCGTGCATCAGGTTGCCGTTGACGTCGTACACGCGGATCTTCGCACCCAGCGCGTTGTCGGCGCCGCTAAGGCGTAGCGTGATCTGGTCAGCCGGTTTGGTCAGCGTGAACATCGCATTGGCCTGCAGGCTGTCGCTCAAGGTCAGGCCCGCCGCGCTGTTCGCGGTCTGGGTCGTCTTGGCCATCGTGCCCGTCGTCGTCACCGTGACGCCGCTGCCGGTGTACACGTTGTTCGCCGGGGCCAGTTGCAGGTTGTCGCTCACCAGCGCCCGGGTGTAGGTGCCCACCACATCGTACGGCTTGGAGGCCGGACCGATCGCGCCGTCCTGGCCGACGATCTGCGCGGTCACCACAAAGTCGTAGTTGTAGCTGGCCGTCGAGTAGGTCACTGCCGCCGGCACGTTGAGCGTGACGGACCCGGTGGTGATGTTCACCTGCGTCAGAACTTGGTCGTAGGTGCTGGTGCCCCACTGGATGTGCACCTTGTCGCCCACCTTGGCCCCAGTGCCCGCGAGCGAAACCGTCATCTCCGAGCCGTTCTGCGCCAGCGTGGCGGTGTAGATGTTCGCGGCTTCCGGGATGCTCACGATGGTCGGCGCGGCGGGGCCTTCGACCAGGGTCACGGCCTGCGTCACCGGCGAAACGACGTGGTTCACACCATCGCTGATCCGCGTCTGGATCGTCCAGCTTCCGGCATGGCTCGATGTGTCGATGAAGGCCCAGCCCTTCCCGTGCACCACGGCGTTCTGCCAGGTCTGGCCATCGTCGACCGAGACTTGCAGGTACATCCCGGAAGCCAGTGCGCCACTGAGTTTTCCAAGCACGACCTGGCCTGCTGCGCCATCCCTAATCTCCAGGCCCGAGCCGGCGCTGTGCCCGCCCACGCTGTCGACGATGACACCGGTCCCCAGGCCGATGTTCACCGTCACACCGGACTTCACGAAGATTTCCGCCTGGAGGCCATTGTGCTGATAGACGTCATAGACCACACCCTGGAGCGTCACCTGCCCCTGCATGATCCACAAGCCCAGGCCCGCACCGTCCAGCGCATCGCCCAGTTCGACGACGTCGCCGGCGTTGCCCATCACTTTCATCTGTACACGGCCGTCGCTGACGAAACCGTTGACGGCGCCGTTCTCCAGGACCTCCGCCAGGGACAGCTTGAGGACATTGTTGGAGCCCTGGGTCATGTCAATGATCTCGATGGACTTGATCCGGTCGCCCCACAACTTCATATCCAGGACCTGCCCCGTGCCGACAAGCCTCAGGGTGTCGATACCGCCATTACCATTGATGCTTGCCGCCGAATTGGTGGAAGCGCCCGAAACCACAAACGTCTCGTCGCGCCCATCGCCCTGGTAGCTGAAGCGCGAGTTGTCCACATACTTTGTCTGGGCATCCTCGGTCAGCACCGAAGATCCTCCGGATCGGGTGAACTCGAAGTTGTCGAGAAAGCCCCATTCGGTCGTGTACGCAACCACCGACCCAATGAGAATGCCCGGGTCAGCGGTGTAGGTCACGCGATAGCCCCCCGGCGCACCTCCAAAGCTTTGCGTCTTGAGAAGATTTCCGTGAATGTCATAGAACGCGTACGTCGCGGGATCGTGGACGTAGTCTGTTGTGAACGTAACTTTCGACGCCCCTTCGAAAGAAATCTCAAGACGATCGCCACTCTTTCCGCTGTAACCAAAATAGAGGCGATTCCCTTCTCCATACCCAATAGTATCGTCGTAGTTGTCAATGAAGGTCTGACCCTGGAGGACCTTCACGTTCATAGAATCCAGCACGAGCGTCTGGCCCGTCGTATAGACCTTCGTGTCGGTGGTATTCGAGAAATCCTCGCGAACCGTCCCCTCGGAGAGGGTGGTCCGGAACTTCGAGATATTCCCGGCCTGGTCGACGATGGCAGCCTTCGTCAGGCTGGAGGCTTGGAATCCGGGTGTGATCGTCGCCGTTCCCGCAACCACATCAGCCGCGGTCAATCGGTACTCGAAGTAGCTGGTTCCCTGGTTGAGGTAAATCCGATCTCCCGCAGCTACTTCGGCCGATTCGAAAGTCACGGTCACGACAGCACCATGGACCGCGACGGCGGTCGGTGCCCCCGGAGCCACAACGTCCATGTTCACCCGCTGCGACGTGGCCTCGCCGGTCAAGCCGGTGTCCGAGGCGACCCGGGTGAGAACTTCCCAGCTCTCAGCGTGACTGCCGAAATCGACGAACATCCAGCCGAGGTCATCACGCATCACAACGCCGGACCATGTCTTTCCACCGTCCGTGGAGATCTCGATCCTCTGGTCGCCCTTCAGCACATCGCTGAGCACGCCCTTGATAAGGCGTCCGGCGGAGCCGTCATTGGTCAGGAAGTCCTTACCGTCAAAGCCACTGTCCTTGCCCACCTGCGTGACGATCGCGGTTGGAAGATAAGTGTCGACAGTGAAGTCGAAGCGGTCGGACGGTTCGCTGATGTGGCCCATCGCATCCACGGCTTCCACGGTCAATTTGTGGTCACCGTCCACAAAGCCCTTGGACGGAACGAACGTCCACTCACCTTCCGAATTGGCTTGCGTGCGGCCGATTTCCGCGCCATCGTCCTTGATGATCACGGTGCTGCCGGCCTCTGCCCTGCCGCTGATCTCTGGGCGCGCATCATCGGTCGTGCCGCCATTGGCGATCGCGCCCGTCTGAGCCCCGACATCGTCGATCACGCTATCGATGGTCGGCTTGGCTGGTGCCAGAGTGTCGATGGTGATCTCGAACGGGTCCGAGGGCACACTCGCATTTCCGGCCCTGTCCGTCGCGATCACTGTGAAGATGTAATTGCCGTCGTTCAGCGAAGCGTTTGGAGTGAAGCTCCAGTTGCCGCTGGCGTCGGCCACCACGCTGGCAAGCAAATCATTTCCATTGTGAATTTTCACCGTGCTGCCGGCTTCGGCTTTGCCCACCAGAGTAGGAGTGTTGTCATCGGTGCCTTGGCCGTCTTGCAGTGGGCCTTGCACTGCGCCCACGTTGTCCAACACCTGGTCTATGGTGGGTTTTGCCGGCGGCGCGGTGTCCACGTTCAGGGTGAACGGCTTGCTGCGATTGCTCTCGCCCTTGGCGACCAAAGTTACCGTGGCGTGGAAGCTGTGCGCGCCCTCACTCAATGCCGGCGCGGTGAACTGCCAAGTACCATCGACGTCGGCGATAGTCTCGCCCAGCAGAACGTTGCCTTCGTAGATCTTGACGATACCGCCGGCAGTGGCACTGCCAATCAGCGTCGGCGTACTGTCATCAGTCACACTGCCATTGAACATCTCGCCCTGGATGCTACCCTCGTTGTCATCGGCCAGGTAAATATTGACCTTCTCTGGGCGCGTATCGACAAAGAACTCGGTAACAGCCGTCTGCTGACCGCTGTTGCCGGCACGATCCATTGCCGAGTAGCTCAGCATATGCAGGCCATCAGCCAATGGCGCCTCCGGGGTGAAGCTCCACGTGCCGTCAGCACCAACCGTGGTGCTGCCGATCTCCTTGCCCTTGTCATAGACGATCAGCTTGGCATTGGCTTCCGCCGTACCGGTGATGGTCGGGCGATTGTCATCGGTGATGGTCTGGTCGGTGATTGCACCGGTGATACGGCCTTCATCGTCCAGGATGCCGATGATCTGCGGAATACCCGGGGCGATCTTGTCTACCGTGATCACGTACGGTGCGGACACTTCACTGATATCGGTGTTCGGATACTCGTGAATGATGGTGATCGTATGCGTACCGGTGGTGAACGGGGACGTTGGTTTGAATGACCACTGGCCATTGGCGTCAGCGACGGTGAAACCCTGCTGGTATATACCAAGATAGACGTGCACCTTAACGCCGGGCTCGGCCCTGCCGATGATGGTCGGGTAGCCATCGTCGGTGTAGCCGCCATTTTCAATAACGCCCTGGATCACGCCGTAGTTGTCGACGATGGCATCAATGACGGGCACCGCATCCATGGAGTAGGCTGCGACTGCGCCGGCGGCCTTGACTGCACCGTCCGTCAACATGGAGCTGGGACGAACCCGATTCTTGCTGTCGCCTGCTTCAGGTGCAAGCTCGACATCAAGGTTGTTTTCTGCAACAACCGAAGATTCGGGAACAACATTCTCGTCAAGTGCCGCGTCGCCAGCTTCAGCAACTACGCCCACAACGTCGGCATTGATAGCCACATCATTGATAGCGGCATCGTTCGGCAGCGACCGCTCAGGTTCCGCGCCGATGACCTCATCTGCCACGGCCGATGC
The DNA here is from genome assembly GCF_056760235.1 of Stenotrophomonas sp. STEN018. NCBI lineage: Bacteria > Pseudomonadati > Pseudomonadota > Gammaproteobacteria > Lysobacterales > Lysobacteraceae > Stenotrophomonas > Stenotrophomonas sp. STEN018. Next base: position 16,369 of record NZ_JBRREK010000017.1, on the reverse strand, counting down.
GGGTGGCTCAACGGCGCTCGGCGACGGCTCGACCACCGAAGCCCCTGCAGCCTGATCCTCCAGCATGAAGCCACTAGCGACCGGCGCAGGCTGCGCCTTGCTGCCGCCGCTATTGTTGTTGCTCAACGCAAAGCCACCGGCAACCGCTGCCACACCGGCCAGTGCGCCACTGAACACCGACGAGCCGCCTTCTGCAAACTGGAAGCTGCTCGGCATGGCTGCAGGCTGGCCAGCGGCCAAGGTAAGCAGCGATGCGGCGCCATCGCCCATTGCCGCCGCATCGGTAGCGCCGTTTTCGGTAGCGGCCAGGTACTCCAGGTACTCACCATCGGCGCCCAGGCCAACCAGCTGCCCTTCGCTGCCGTAGAAATCTTCGATGATCAGCGACGCCGGCTCAGCGCCGTCAACGTTCTGCTCAATGATCAGATTCTTGCCGACACGCTTGACCGCGATATCGCCCGCAGCAACGCTGCCGCTCATTTCCGCCAGCACATAACGCGCGCCGTTGACCGCGCTGATACGTACCGCCTTGCCGCTCTTCGCATCCGCGAGCTGCTGGGAATTCACCACAGCGCCGCCGCTCACTACCGATACCATTGCCGTCATTACAGTTCACTCGTTATTGTTGATTTGGTGGAAATTTCTCGATCCGGCATGGCTGGCCGCTATCTGAAAAGAATTTCCCTACGCGTCACGATGCTTGGCCAACGAGCTCTCGAGGTTCCACTCAGGGAACCGGAAAGGGACTCGCCACCTACTCCACTCCACCCAGCCAGACGCGACGTCTCTGCGGAAGGCGCACTGGCGCCACCCGCTGCGCTAATGGCAACTGGTTTCATATGTGATAACAGTAGGCATCAGGCCCGCGACCTTACATAGGGATAGTCTTAAAGATCGGAAGCGCCGTGGAAGCCAACTCGAACCACGCGTACTGTTGCCATCTATGTTTTCCCGGGAACAGCGAAAATCATGGATTCGTCTGCACGCACCAAACTCGATTCGCCAGCCCCGCAGCAGGATCTGCCCCGGCTACCCGGCACCAGCGCAGCTTGCGCTTCCAAAACCCCTGTACGGCTTGACGGGCATTTCTGCGCCGCATAAGGCATAAACGGCGGCATTAAAGGCAAAACCAAAACAAACACGACATATTTGGGACGAATCCTATTCGCCATTCCCCCGGCCGACCCCAGACTTCCGCTCCTCGTCGGGAGCAGTTGGCACTTTGCACTCCCGGATAAAAACCCACCTGCCGTTGCAGGCGGCTCAATCTGGAACTGCCATGACCAACCAAACTGCACCGGCTGACGAAGCCATTGCGATGACAAAAGACCAGACCAGCATCGAAGACACGCTGCTGCAAAGCGTGTCCTGGATGTGTGACCACTACGACATGAGTCGCAGCCCCGCCGCACTGGTTGCTGGTTTGCCGTGGACTGGCACGCTATCCCCTTCACTTGCACTGAAGGCACTGAGCAATGTTGGCCTGACCGGCGGCGTGATCAAGCGGGTGCTGGCGCAGCTGCCTGCGCAGGTGATGCCTATCATACTGCTGCGCAAGGGTCAAGGCGGCTGCATCCTGCTCGAACGCCGCGAAGTGCGCGACGAAGAGAACAAGCGCCATCTGCGCTTCTCGGTGATTCTTCCGGAAGTTTCAGCAGAGCCGGTGGATCTGTCGCACGAAGACCTGGACGCAATGTATTCCGGCCACGCCATTCTGGTGAAGCCACGCGCCCATGTGGACAACCGCGCTGGCGAGGCGCTGCCGCAGGCCAAGGGACACTGGCTGTTCAGCACCCTGTGGCGCTACCGCCGCTACTACCGTAGTGCCGCCATTGCCGCGGTGCTGGCGAACGTGCTGGCATTGGCGAGCATCTTCTTCACCATGAACGTCTATGACCGCGTGGTGCCCAACCAGGCCTTCGTTACGCTGTGGTCGTTGGGCATCGGCGTGATCATCGCCATGGTGTTCGAAGCGGTCATCCGCTTTGTGCGTGCACATCTGTTGGACGTTGCCGCAAAGAAGGCCGACCTGGTGCTGGGCGCCATGCTGTTCCGGCAGGCATTGTCGGTGAAGATGGAGCACAAGCCGGCCTCGTCCGGCAGTTTCGCCAACCAGCTGCGTGAGTTCGAGTCGGTCCGCGACTTCGCCACCTCAGCAACCTTGGCAGCCATCTCCGACCTGCCCTTCGTGCTGATGTTCGTCGGCGTGATCTTTGCCATTGGTGGCCCACTGGGTTGGATCCCACTGATGATCCTGCCGTTGATCATCATCATCTCGGTCAGCATCCAGTGGCCACTGGCCCGGGTGATGAAGGAGAACCTGCGTGAATCCTCGCTCAAGCAAGGCGTGCTGATCGAATCCATCGAGGGCATGGAGACGCTGAAATCCACCGGCGGTACCGCCAACATGCAGCGTCGCTGGCAGCACTTCAGTGCCTTGCAATCGGCGACGTCGATGAAGTCGCGGCGCCTGTCCAGCATTGCCACAGGTACTGTTACCCTGCTGCAGCAGCTGCAGACGGTGGTGCTGGTCATCACTGGTGTCTATCTGATCACCGCCGGCACGCTCAGCATGGGCGCCCTGATCGGCACCGTGATGCTGGCCGGCCGCGCAACCGCACCGCTGGGTCAGGTGATTGGTCTTGCCGTACGCTTCCAGCAGGCAAAGGCTGCACTGGAATCGCTGAACAAGCTGATGGCAATGCCGCAGGACCGCGATCCGGAGCAGGATTACCTGCCGGTACCGAATCTCAGCGGCCAGATTGCGCTGAAAAAGATCGGCTTCGCTTACCCGGCACCACCGATGCAGCCCAATCCGCCGGTGCTGTCGGATATCAACCTGTCCGTCGCACCGGGTGAGCGCATCGCCATTCTGGGCCGCATTGGCAGCGGCAAGTCGACCCTGCTGCGGGTGATGTCGCGCCTGTACTCACCGACAGAGGGGCAGATTTTCACCGATGGCCTGGACGTCAACCAGATCGACCCCGCCGATTGGCGCAAGGCGGTTGGTTTCGTCAACCAGGAAGCACGTCTGTTCCACGGCACCCTGCGTGAGAACGTGATGCTGGGTTGCCCGGATGCCAGCGTTGATGAGTTTGTGCGTGTGCTGCGCCTGACCGGCCTGGACCAGTTTGCTGCTTCGCATCCGCGCGGCGTCAATCTGCCCATCGGCGAGAACGGTGATGGTGTGTCCGGCGGTCAGCGCCAGCTGATTTCGCTGGCCCGTACCCTGCTTGCCCGCCCGCGCCTGTTGCTGATGGATGAGCCCACCAGTGCGATGGACGCACAGACCGAAGCACAGTTCCTTGAGCATCTGCATCGTGCAACGCAGGGCCAGACGCTGGTGGTGGTCACCCACCGCCCCTCCCTGCTCAACCTGGTGGACCGGGTGATCGTGATGGACAACGGCCGCGTCGTCGCAGATGGCCCCAAGGCCAACGTGCTCACCGCCCTGGGTGCAAACGCCAATGGCGAGGCTCGGGCGGCAACTGCGGCACCGGCACCCACCGGTGCGCCGGGAACTGCCGTTGCAACTCCCCCTGGCCCAGCTGCTGTTGCAGCCGCGGCTGCCCGCGCAGCTGCAAACGGCGATGCCTCCACATCCCCGCCCGCACCAACCATTCAGTCCGCACCCACGCGTGTGCGCCAAACCAGACCGCAACAGCAGGAGGCTCAGTGATGTTCCCTTGGAAGAAATCCAAGAAAGAAGCAGCATCCATCAGCGCCGCCGACGCGGCCTTCATGGACGATGTCTCCGAATCACTGCTTGCCCAGACCACACCGGGCTCGCGGATCGTCACCTACATGGTGCTGCTGGTCATGGTGGTCGGCATCACCTGGGCGCACTTTGCCCGTGTTGAGGAGATCACCAAGGGCGAAGCCAAGATCGTCTCCAAGAGCCGCGAGCAGGTCATCCAGAGTCTGGAAGGCGGCATCCTGGCAGAAATGTCGGTGCACGAAGGTGATGTCGTCGAGAGTGGCCAGGTGCTGCTTAAGATTGACCCTACCCGCGCCAATGCCAGCTACCGGGAAGCCTTGAGCAAGGTCATCTCGCTCAAGGCCACGATCGTCCGTCTTCGCGCCGAAGCCTATGGCGAAGCACTGGTATTCGATGACCAGGTGCGTGAGTTTGAAGATGAAGTTGCCAGCGAGACCAGGGCGTTCAACGCGCGTCGTCGTGCTCTCGAGGAAGGCGTGGCCTCGCTTGAACAAAGCTATGCGCTTTCCATGCGTGAGATCAACCTTGCCCAGCCGCTGGCTGCCAAGGGTCTGCTATCGGATGTGGAACTGCTACGCATGCGCAGGCAGGCCAACGACATCCGCTCGCAGATTGTTGAACGCCGCAACCGTTACCGTTCCGATGCCAACTCTGAGTTGGTCAAGCTGGAAATGGAGCTTTCGCAGACCAGCGAGAACCTTGTCGGCCGTGCCGACGTGGTTGAGCGCACCACCATCACCGCGCCCGTACGCGGCACGGTAAAGAACGTACGGGTCAATACCGTGGGTGGCGTCATCCAGCCCGGCGAGCACATCCTGGAGATCGTTCCACTGGAAGACCAGCTACTGGTGGAAGGCAAGATCCGCCCGTCCGATGTCGCCTTCCTGCGGCCCGGCCTGCCGGCAACGGTGAAAATCACTGCCTATGATTACGGCATCTACGGTGGCCTGAACGGCACGGTGGAGCTGATCAGTCCAGATACCTTGAAGGACGAAGAGAAAGGCGGCGCTGGTCGCCCGGACAGCACCTATTATCGGGTTACCGTGCTCACCGACAAGAGCGCTCTGGAAGCCGGTGGCAAAGAGCTCCCGATCATCCCGGGCATGATCGCCTCGGTGGAAATCCGTACCGGTGAGAAGACCGTACTGGAGTATCTGCTCAAACCCGTACTGAAGGCACGCGAAGCATTCCGCGAGCGGTAATTGCTGCAACGTTGATCATTGAATGCCGGTGCCACCTTGCGTGGTCCGGGCAAGCGCAGCGCGGCTGGGGCTCCCCAGGTACTTTCCGCCAAGAACGGTACCTCCCAGCCGCGCTGTGCTTGCCCGGGCCACGCAAGGTATTTGCATTTGTGGGAGCTGCATAAGCCGCGAAGCCAGGATCAACGAAAAGCCGCACATCCTGCAATCTGAGAATACTGGAGCTTCGCGGCTTACGCCGCTCCCACAAGAGCGAACGCAGCCCAGCATTTTGTAGGAGCAGCGTAAGCCGCGAAGCCGGGACCATCGAAACGCCGCACATCCTGCAATCTGGCAACGCATCAGCTTCGCGGCTCACGCCGCTCCCACAACAACAAACGCCGGCATTCACAGGCAACGAAAAACCCCGGCTTGCGCCGGGGTTCTCGTTCAACCTGTACTACTCAGCTACAACTCAGGCGTTGACCGAATCGGCCACGTCCTTGTAATCGCTGATCTGGTCGAAGTTCATGTAGCGGTAGATCTCGCTGCCTGCCGAATCCAGCACACCAACGTCGGCCATGTACTCTTCCTTGGTCGGGATGCGGCCCAGACGCGAGCAGATCGCAGCCAGTTCGGCCGAACCCAGGTACACGTTGGTGTTGCGGCCCAGACGATTCGGGAAGTTACGGGTCGAAGTCGACATCGCGGTGGAGCCTTCGCGGATCTGCGCCTGGTTGCCCATGCACAGCGAGCAGCCCGGCATTTCCATACGTGCGCCAGCGGCGCCGAAGGTGCCGTACACGCCTTCCTTGGTCAGCTCGGAAGCGTCCATCTTGGTCGGCGGTGCAACCCACAGACGGGTCGGGATGTCGCGCTTGCCTTCCAGCAGCTTGGCAGCAGCACGGAAGTGACCGATGTTGGTCATGCACGAACCGATGAACACTTCGTCGATCTTGGCACCAGCAACTTCGGACAGGGTCTTCACGTCGTCCGGGTCGTTCGGGCAGGCCACGATCGGCTCGTGGATGTCGGCCAGGTCGATCTCGATGACGGCGGCGTACTCAGCGTCGGCATCACCCTGCAGCAGCTCCGGGTTGGCCAGCCATGCTTCCATCTTCTCGATGCGGCGGGCCAGCGAACGGGCGTCCTGGTAACCCTCGGCAATCATCCACTTCAGCAGGGTGATGTTGCTGGTGAGGTACTCGATGATCGGCTCCTTGTTCAGGTGCACCGAGCAACCAGCGGCCGAACGCTCAGCCGAGGCATCGGACAGTTCGAACGCCTGCTCGACCTTCAGATCCGGCAGACCTTCGATTTCCAGGATGCGGCCGGAGAAGATGTTCTTCTTGCCAGCCTTGGCCACGGTCAGCAGACCGGACTTGATCGCGTACAGCGGAATCGCGTTGACCAGGTCACGCAGGGTCACGCCCGGCTGCATCTTGCCCTTGAAGCGCACCAGCACCGACTCCGGCATGTCCAGCGGCATGACGCCGGTAGCAGCGGCGAAGGCGACCAGGCCGGAACCGGCCGGGAACGAGATGCCGACCGGGAAACGGGTGTGCGAGTCACCACCGGTACCGACGGTGTCCGGCAGCAGCATGCGGTTGAGCCAGCTGTGGATCACGCCGTCGCCCGGACGCAGCGAGACGCCGCCACGGGTGGAGATGAACTCCGGCAGGGTGTGGTGGGTCTTGACGTCCACCGGCTTCGGGTAGGCAGCGGTGTGGCAGAACGACTGCATCACCAGGTCGGCCGAGAAGCCCAGGCAAGCCAGGTCCTTCAGCTCGTCACGGGTCATCGGACCGGTGGTGTCCTGCGAGCCCACCGAGGTCATCTTCGGTTCGCAGTAGGTGCCCGGGCGCATGCCCTTCCCTTCCGGCAGGCCACAGGCGCGGCCAACCATCTTCTGCGCCAGCGAGTAACCCTTGCCGGTATCGGCCGGCTGCACCGGCAGGCGGAACAGATCGGTGACCGGCAGACCCAGCGCTTCACGCGCCTTGGCGGTCAGGCCGCGGCCGATGATCAACGGAATACGGCCACCGGCGCGCACTTCGTCGAACAGCACTTCGCTCTTGACCTGGAATTCGGCGATGACTTCGCCGTTCTTCAGTGCCTTGCCGTCGTACGGACGCAGCTCGACGACATCGCCGTGCTCCATCTGCGACACGTCCAGCTCGATCGGCAGTGCGCCGGCGTCTTCCATGGTGTTGTAGAAGATCGGGGCGATCTTGGAACCCAGGCACACGCCGCCGAAACGCTTGTTCGGAATGAAGGGAATGTCTTCACCGGTGAACCACAGCACCGAGTTGGTGGCGGACTTGCGGCTGGAGCCGGTACCGACCACGTCGCCGACGTAGGCAACCAGATGGCCCTTGTCCTTCAGCGACAGGATTTCCTGGATCGGACCACGCTTGCCGTCTTCTTCCGGCACGAACGGCGCGTCGGGACGCTTGTTCTTCAGCATCGCCAAGGCGTGCAGCGGGATGTCAGGACGGGTGGTGGCGTCCGGTGCCGGCGACAGGTCGTCGGTGTTGGTTTCGCCCGGCACCTTGAACACGGTGATGGTCAGGCTCTGCGGCACTTCCGGCTTGCTGGTGAACCACTCAGCATCGGCCCAGCTCTGCAGCACGCCCTGTGCATTGGCGTTGCCGGCCTTGGCCTTTTCCTGCACGTCGTGGAATGCATCGAACACCAGCAAGGTGTGCTTCAGGCCTTCAGCGGCGATGGCGCCGACTTCGGCGTCGTCCAGCAGCTGGATCAGCGGCGCGACGTTATAGCCGCCGAGCATGGTGCCCAGCAGTTCGGTGGCGCGCGCACGGCTGATCAGCGCGTTCTTCTCGCTGCCGAAGGCGATGGCGGCCAGGTACGAGGCCTTGACCTTGGCCGCGTCATCGACACCGGCCGGCACGCGGTTGGTGATCAGATCGACCAGGAACTCGGCTTCGCCAGCCGGCGGGTTCTTCAGCAGCTCGATGACGTCGGCCGTCTGCTGTGCAGTGAGCGGCAACGGCGGGATGCCAAGCGCGGCGCGCTCAGCTACGTGGTGGCGGTAGGCTTCCAACATGACAACTCCCGGGTGTAACGGTTAAAGAATGGATGGGCTCTCAGGCTTGCGGCACGATCAGCTTCAGGCCCTTGAAGTAGTCGCGATAAAACGTGTCGTTCCAGGTGATCAGGCCGTCGCACTGCAGCAGTGCGTGGGCGCCGATCATGAAATCGTCGATGCGGCGATTGTCGCCGCTGCGCTGGCGGTGGCGGCGATGCATCTCGCCGGCACGCAGCGCGGATTTGGCTTCCAGCGGATTGAAATGGACGCCCATTTCTTCCAGCGCGCCCTGCACCTCGGCGCCGCCGCGCAGTGATGCGCAGATCTCGGCCAGGGTTGTCCCGCAGATGACCACCCGGCCGCCGACCAGCGCCTGCCGCAGGCAGGCTTCCACTGCGTCGGCACGCGGGCCGTCGCTGAGCAGTTCGATCAGGACAGGAGAATCGACGGCGATCATCATGCCTCGCCGGTCTCGTCACGGACGGTACGCACGGCCTGCTCGGCCGACTCAAACCCGTCCAGAGCGAACTTGCCGCGGGCGCGCGAGATGGCATCGTCCACGCTCTTGCGCAGGATGATACGGCTGCCATCCAGCTCAACCTTGAGCTGGGTGCCCTTGGTCAGGCCCAGCGCATCACGTACGGCCTTGGGCAAGGTGATCTGCCCGCGTTCGGCTACGGTGGCTTCCATGGGACCTCCAATGAAGTATGTACGAATTATACATACTTCGGCCGACATACCCAAAACCCGGCCACGCGTGTAGTGCCGCGCCATGCTCGGCAGCGGCTCTACCGCGAAGGCCTAAGCCGGGCATGGCTCGGCGCTACACCCCCTCCCTTTGGCGTAGCCAAGGGGAGGGCTGGGGAGGGGTAGCTCTTTGCCGGCCGACGGTGCAGTGGCTTCGCGGCTTACGCCGCCCCTACAGACCCGATTCCCTTGTTCGACTGGGATCTGCTGGTAACGCCCCTGCCGAGCGTGGCTCGGCACTACAGGTGCAGCGTGCAGCGCGCTGTGCGCTGTGCGCACACTCTCGCGCCTCGGAACCGTTACATGCGCGCAACAAGCCGTTGCCTAAACTGGTGCCAGCAAACATGAACCGAATGCAGGGTGCTTCGTCCATACTCGGACTGGCATTCATAGACAGAGCCCTTGGCTCTGAAAAGCCCGCGCAGCGCCCCGGCGCCGCCGCAAGCCATCTGTACTAAGAGGAGTCAGCGGTATGAGCGATACATTCTCCACCCGTAGCCAACTGGAGGTTGGCGGCCAGCAGTACACCTACTGCAGCCTTCCCAAGCTCGGTCAGAAGTTCGACATCTCCCACCTTCCCTACTCGATGAAGATCCTGCTGGAGAACCTGCTCCGGCACGAGGACGGCGGCCAGACCGTCGGCCCGGACCACATCGAAGCCGTCGCCCGCTGGAACCCCAAGGCCGAGCCCGATACCGAAATCGCCTTCATGCCGGCGCGTGTGGTGCTGCAGGACTTCACCGGCGTACCCTGCGTTGTCGACCTCGCCGCGATGCGCGATGCAGTCACCAAGCTCGGCGGCAATGCCGAGCAGATCAACCCGCTGATTCCCTCAGAGCTGGTCATCGATCACTCGGTACAGGTCGATGTATTCGGCCGCCCGGACGCACTGGACCTCAACGGCAAGATCGAATTCGAGCGCAACCAGGAACGCTACAGCTTCCTGCGCTGGGGCCAGAAAGCCTTCGAGAACTTCAAGGTGGTGCCGCCGAACACCGGCATCGTCCACCAGGTCAACCTGGAAAACCTCGCCCGCGTGGTGATGGAACGGCAGATCGACGGCAGCAACTGGGCCTTCCCGGATACCGTATTCGGTACCGACTCGCACACCACCATGATCAATGGCATCGGCGTGCTGGGCTGGGGTGTCGGCGGTATCGAGGCCGAGGCGGCGATGTTGGGCCAGCCCTCGTCGATGCTGATCCCGCAGGTGGTCGGCTTCAAGCTGACCGGCAAGCTGCCTGAAGGCACCACCGCCACCGACCTGGTGCTGACAGTCACCCAGATGCTGCGCAAGCTCGGCGTGGTCGGCAAGTTCGTCGAGTTCTACGGCGAAGGGCTGCAGCACCTGCCGCTGGCCGACCGCGCCACCATCGCCAACATGGCGCCGGAATACGGCGCCACCTGCGGCATCTTCCCGATCGATGCGGAGTCGCTGAACTACCTGCGTCTGTCCGGCCGCAGCGATGCGCAGATCAACCTAGTCGAAGCCTACGCAAAGGCACAGGGCCTGTGGCACGACGCCAACAGCCCGCATGCGCAGTACAGCGCCACGCTGGAGCTGGACATGGCCGACGTCAAGCCGTCGATGGCCGGTCCAAAGCGTCCACAGGATCGCGTGCTACTGGAAGACGTGCACAGCAACTTCAGCGAGGCGCTGAAGGGCCTCACCAGCCACCGCGAACAGCGCAATGGCGACGTTGCAGACTTCATCAACGAAGGCGGCGGTGCCGCAGTTGGCAACGAGCAGCTGGCCAAAGGCCATGCCGACATCGTGATCAACCAACAAGCGATGCGACTGAAGGATGGCGCGGTGGTCATCGCCGCCATCACCTCCTGCACCAACACCTCCAACCCGGCGGTGATGCTGGGCGCCGGCCTGCTCGCGCGCAACGCCGCACGGGTCGGGCTCAAGGCCAAGCCATGGGTAAAGACCTCGCTTGGACCGGGCTCGCGCGTGGTCACCGACTATCTGGAAAAGGCCGGCGTGCTGACCGAACTGGAGAAGCTCGGCTTCTTCGTGGTCGGTTACGGCTGCACCACCTGCATCGGCAACTCCGGCCCGCTGCCTACTGAAGTCAGCGCGGGCATTGCTGCAGGCGACCTGGTTGTAGCCTCGGTGCTGTCGGGCAACCGCAACTTCGAGGGCCGCGTGCATCCGGAAGTGAAGGCCAACTACCTGGCTTCGCCGCCATTGGTGGTCGCTTATGCCATTGCCGGCACCGTGCGCATCGACCTGAGCAAGGAGCCGCTGGGCAAGGGCAGCGATGGCCAGGACGTCTATCTGCGCGACATCTGGCCGAGCAACAAGGAAATCGGTGACACCATCGCCGCCACTGTCGGCCCGGAGATGTTCAAGCAGAACTACGCCGACGTATTCAAGGGCGACACCCGCTGGGCGCAGATCGAATCACCGGAGGGCCAAGCCTACGAATGGAACAGCGATTCGACGTATATCAAGAATCCGCCCTACTTCGATGGCATGACCATGCAGGTCGGCAGCATCAGCGACATCCATGGCGCACGGGTGATGGGCCTGTTTGGTGACTCGATCACCACCGACCATATCTCCCCGGCCGGCAACATCAAGAAGGACTCACCAGCCGGCCGCTTCCTGCAGTCGCGTGGCGTGCAGCCGGCCGACTTCAACAGCTACGGCAGCCGCCGCGGCAATGATGACGTGATGGTGCGTGGCACCTTCGCCAACATCCGCATCAAGAACCTGGTGTTCGGCGGTGAAGAAGGCGGCAACACGCTGTACTACGCACCGGGCAGCAACACCGGCGAGAAGCTGGCCATCTACGACGCGGCAATGAAGTACAAGGCGGACGGCGTGCCGCTGGTGGTGCTGGCCGGCAAGGAATACGGCACCGGCTCCTCGCGCGACTGGGCGGCCAAGGGCACAAACCTGCTGGGCGTAAAAGCGGTGATCGCCGAGAGCTTCGAGCGCATCCACCGTTCCAACCTGGTTGGCATGGGCGTGCTGCCATTGCAGTTCCACGACGGCGAGAACGCGCAGACGCTGGGACTGGATGGCTCGGAAGTGTTTGATGTGACCGGCCTGGAGGATGGCAAGGCCAAGACCGCCACGGTTACCGCGACCAAGGCTGATGGCAGCAAGAAGAGCTTCACCGCCAAAGTGCTGCTGCTGACGCCGAAGGAAGTGGAGTACTTCCGCAATGGTGGCTTGCTGCAGTATGTATTGCGGCAGCTGGCGAGCAAGAAGGCTGCTTGATTTGCTGCGTTGATTGTTGAGTGGAAAGAACGCCCCTTTTGGGGCGTTCTTTTTGACTGACGTTTTGCAGCCGAAGCAAGAGCACCCCTCCCCAACCCTCCCCTTGGCTGCGCCAAAGGGAGGGGGCAGAGCAGCAGCCCTCGCTTGCCTCCCTCCCTTTGGCGCAGCCAAGGGGAGGGCTGGGGAGGGGTGCCTTTACGCTCTAGAGCTTCAAAATCTTCAACCTTCCAGCAAACCCAGCAGGTCAGCCTTCCCCACCCACCGGCTCCCAATCCGCGCTGTACACCTGCCACTCACCATCCTGCTCGCGCCAGCCGGTAACCACTTCCTGCATCTGCCCGCGCTCGGGCAGCAGCCCTTGGCCGCCACCAGTCAGCAGTACAGTGAAGCGCACCGTCGCGGTTCCGCCCTCGCCCATCTCCACCCGCAACGGCCCGGTTTGGATGCCAACCTTGGCGTTGAGCAGCAACTGTCCGCGCAGCAATCGATCCATCCCAGCACGATCCAAACCTTCGTTGCCAACGAAGTCTTCGGCCACCGCATCCATGAAGCCACCGGGCTTGCCGGCCTCCACGCTTTTTTGCATTGCAGCAAAACTTTCGCGCAGGCGTTGCTCCGGTGGTTCCCGGCCACAAGCGGCCAGCAAAAGCATGATCGCCGCACAAAGCATGCAGTTGAAGACTGATCGCATCATCTATCCCTTCGCCTTTTCAATTCGGAACGGTATGCTGGCAACAATAACGCCGGTGCCCGATGATCGGGCCTGATAACTAGATCATTCCATTTCCTGGAGGGGAAGATGACGCAAGAACGTCCTTGGCTGCAGAGCTACCCGGCTGGTGTACCGGCTGAAATCGACGTCAACGAATTCCACTCCGTCGCCGATGTCTTCAATGCCTCGGTTGCCAAGTTCCGTGATCGCCCGGCGTATTCCAACTTCGGCAAGGTCCTGACCTATGGCGAAGCGGACGTTCTGGTTACCCAGTTCGCCGCCTACCTGCTCGGCGAGCTGCAGCTGAAAAAGGGCGATCGCGTTGCGATCATGATGCCCAACTGCCTGCAGTACCCGATCGCCATCTTCGGCATCCTGCGCGCTGGCCTGACCGTGGTGAACGTCAACCCGCTGTACACCGCACGCGAGCTCAAGCACCAGCTGGTCGATGCCGGTGTCTCGGTGTTGCTGGTCGTCGACAACTTCGGCGATACCGTGCAACAGGTCATCGCCGATACGCAGGTCAAGCAGGTCATCACCACCGGCCTGGGCGACATGCTCGGCTTCCCCAAGGGCCCCATCGTCAACTTCGTGCTTAAGTACGTTAAGAAGATGGTGCCGGATTACGACCTGCCCAAGGCCATCCGCTTCAAGGATGCGCTGAAGCTGGGCAAGCGCCACAGCATGCCGGTGGTCGAGGTCGACCATGACGACATCGCCTTCCTGCAGTACACCGGCGGCACCACCGGTGTAGCCAAGGGTGCGATGCTGACCCACCGCAACCTGATCGCCAACATGCAGCAGGCCTCGGCCTGGATCAGCGCCTCGGGCGTCAAGCCGGGCGAAGAAGTGATCATCACCGCGCTCCCGCTGTACCACATCTTCGCGTTGACGGCGAACGGCCTGGTCTTCATGAAGCTCGGCGGTTTGAACTACCTGATCACCAATCCGCGTGACATGAAGGGCTTCATCAAGGAGCTGAAGAACAACCGTTTCACTGCCATCACCGGTGTCAACACGCTGTTCAACGGCCTGCTCAACACCGAAGGCTTCGACGAAGTCGACTTCTCCAATCTGAAGTTCGCCCTCGGTGGCGGCATGGCGGTACAGCGCGCCGTGGCCGACAAGTGGAAGAAGGTCACCGGCGTCACCCTGGTGGAAGCCTACGGCCTGACCGAAACTTCACCGGCTGCCTGTATCAACCCGCTGGATCTGAAGGAATACAACGGCGCCATCGGCCTGCCGATCCCGTCCACCGAAGCCTGCGTCAAGACCGACGATGGGCAGATGGTACCGACGGGCGAAGTCGGCGAACTGTGCGTCCGTGGCCCGCAGGTGATGAAGGGCTACTGGCACCGTCAGGATGAAACCGACAAGGTCATGGACGCCGATGGCTGGTTGCATACCGGCGACATGGCGCGCATGGACGAGAACGGTTTCTTCTACATCGTCGATCGCAAGAAGGACATGATTCTGGTGTCCGGCTTCAACGTCTACCCGAATGAAATCGAAGACGTGTTGGCAATGATGCCGGGCATTCTGGAAGTGGCTGCCGTTGGTGCCCCCAACGAGAAGTCGGGCGAAGTGGTGAAGGTGGTCATCGTCAAGAAGGACCCCAACCTCACCGAGGAGCAGGTGAAGGAATTCGCCCGCGCCAACCTGACCGGCTACAAGCACCCGCGCATCGTCGAGTTCCGCAAGGAGCTGCCCAAGACCAACGTCGGCAAGATCCTGCGCCGCGAACTGCGGGACGCCAAGCCGGAAGCCTGAGATCGCTTCACATTGATACAAAGAGGCCTCCCTGGAAACAGGGAGGCCTCTTTTTGTCGTTTGTAGGAGCGGCGTAAGCCGCGAAGCTGGCGCATTGTCAGATTGCGGAAATTCCTGACAGCGAAGTACTGTCTGCTTCGCGGCTCACGCCGCTCCTACAAAGGCCCCGGCCGCGGGTACACCGGCTTGTGGGAGCGGCGTAAGCCGCGAAGCTCGCACATCATCAGATTCCGGAGATTTCCTGCCGGGACGCATCACCTGCTTCGCGGCTCACGCCGCTCCACAACTGCCCTTGCTGTTACGGCTGTGCGGTCTGCAGCCTGTAGCTGGCCTGGCTGCGGTATTCCACACCATTCAACGTGGTGCGCACCTCGACCGCGTGCTCACCTTCGGCCAATTTGGTCGGCAATGCAGCACGCCACAGATGGCTGGATGGCACGGCTTCAGGCGAACGGTCATAGCCACGCAACTCACCGGCAAGATCGTCGGCAATGTTCTCCACCAACAAGCGCGGATCCGCCTGCTTGACCTGCTTCATCAGCTGCCATTCGCCGCCGTCGACGCGGAATTCCACCGGCAGGCCGTCGTAGCCCATGAACACATTGGCGTAGATGCCCCAGGCCGGATACGCGCCTTGCCGCAGCACCTTCGGCGCATGCAAGGCGATCTGTTGATCGGCCGGCGCTCGGGCAACACGGTATTCAACGCTGTACTGGCCTTGCGGACGGACATTGAGCAGGCCGTAGCCGTTCGGGGTACCGTCGGCCATGGTGGTATCGGGAATGCCCTGCGCATCCTTCACCCCCGACCAGAACGCACCACACGCGGCGCCGACGTTGTATTCGTGCAGCGGCTTGACACCGTTCCAACCCTGCTCGGCTCCCCAGAACACCTGGCTCTGGTTGTGGGTGTGGCCACTGACGATCAGCGGGTGCGGCACCTGTTCCAGCAACTTGAACAGGCGCGCACGGTCTCCAGCACGATAGACGTGGTCGAACAGCGGGATATGGAAGCCCAGTACCACCAGCTTGTCCTTCGGGATGGTCGGCAAGTAGGCCTCAAGGAAGGCGAACTGATCCTCACGCAGGCCGCCGACATAAGCCGGCTTCTGGCCGGGCTGGGCGATGATGTCGTCCATGCCGATGAACACCATCGAGGCCTCTTCCCAGGCGTAGGTGTCCGGGCCGAGCTGGCGATGGAAGCTGGCCAGCGAGTCGGCGTCGCTGCTCGCGCCAAGGTCCATGTCGTGGTTTCCGGGGACGTGCAGCCACGGCACGCCGAGCGAGGTGACCGCCCTGGTCAGCGCCGGGTAGAGGCTGGGGTCGTCATTGGTGATGTCGCCCAGGGTCATGCCCAGACGTGCCTGATGCTTGCCACGCAGCGGCTCGATGATGTCGCGCTCGAAGTAGCCGACGTCCAGCGCGGTGCTGGTCTGGCTGTCGGCCAGCAACAGGGCCTGGAAGCTGCTGGGCGCGTTCTTTTCCGGCTTCAGTGCGAACGGGCGGCACTGCGCGTCACCCTCGCCTGCCTGTGGCCGCCAGATATCCGGCAGGCCATCTGCACGTTTGGCGGCACTGTAACCGGCAGGCTTGATGATGAAGATGTTGGGCTGGCTGGATGCTGGCAGCTGGTAGCGGCCGTCCTTGCCGGTGCTGACGATATGCTCGCCATCGGAGACACGGATGCCTGCCAGCGGCTTCTCGCCGGCGTCTTGTTGGCCATTGCCGTTGCTGTCGAGGAATACCGCTCCGTTGACGCAGGAGGCACTGGCGGCGAATGGCGCGCAGGCCAGCAGCAGAGCGGTCAGCAGGGATGGGCGCATGGAATCCTCGACGACAATGGGCAGGCGCCCATTATCGCCCCGGGATGCTGCAAAGGCGTTGCTGCAGGTGGCGAACGATACCTGTAGTGCCGAGCCATGCTCGGCTGGGGCGTTACCGGTAAAGCCTCTGCCGAGCAT